>NZ_JBQZXC010000030.1:0-36432 GCF_053555815.1 Shigella sp. SIG6
TCCGTAATGGCAACATTTTCTGCTGATTGATGAGAATTAATTAAGCTATCGAGCTGTTCACGCAATTGGGATACATGCAGACCAATGATCACCTGAATGGCATCGCCACTACGGAAGACGCCGTGCGCTCCCAGCTTTTTAAAGACTTCGTCATCCAGCGTTTGTGACATGTCATGCAGTGCAATACGTAGACGCGTCGCGCAATTGTTAATGCTGGAGATATTGCCGACCCCGCCCAGGGCTTGCAGGATACCGGCAGCCTGATCCAGCTCTTTTTTTGGCTCTGCAGCGGTGGTTTGGCCTCGCGAGGCTTTGTATTCGGCTTTTGAGTAGAGTTTCACTTCCGCATCTTCACGTCCCGGCGTGCACATGTTGAACTGCAGAATCAGGGTGCGGAAAACCACGAAGTACAGCAGGGTAAAGCACAACCCAATGGCGATTTGGGTCAGCATCATATCCGCGTGGTTGCTGAACATCGGGATCCAGTTTTGCGGTAAAACCTGGTCAATCAGACCTCCGCCCATGTTGCCCACCACACCAAAGAGATACATTACGGTCGACATTGAGGCCGCCAGCACGGCGTGTACCGCAAACAGCAACGGTGAAATGAACAGGAAGGTAAATTCCAGCGGTTCGGTAATTCCCACCAGCATGGCGGTTAAGGTTGCGGGAATCAGCAAGCCCGCCACTTTTACCCGATTTTCCGGTGCGGCAGTGAAGTACATCGCTAAAGAAATGCCCACGGCACCAAAGATTTTTGAGTTACCGTGCAGGGCAAAACCGCCTTCCGGGAACAACGATTTCAGCGGCTCGGCGCTCAGACTGAACTCTTGCAGATGCTGCGCCCAGTACATCTGAATGCCGCCTTCAACAGCTGCCGGACCAAAGATAAACGGTCCGTAGATGAAGTGGTGTAAACCGGTTGGGATCAGAATACGTTCGAGGAAGGTGTAAACCCACACCCCAAGCGCACCCGCCGAACGCAGGAACGCTTGCAGAGATTCAATCCCCATTTGTACTTTTGGCCAGCCGAGCAATGTCAGCCAGGCACAGGGGATCATCACCAGGAAGGCGATAATCACCACATAAGACGTCCCCTGGAAAATGCCGAGAAAAACCGGCAGTTTTTTATCGAACAGACGGTTATGCAGCGCCGTCACAATGCCGGAAATGATAATTGCGCCGATAATGCTGGTATCGAGGGTTTTAATCCCGGCCATCATTGTCAGACCGCTACCTGCCACCGCGTCCTGAGTGAAATCGACGCCGAAGTAGCTTCCCCAGGTCATTCCCATCGCATTGATGAAATAGTTCCAGGTCAGGAAACTCACCATCACCGCCAGACAAGCACGTCCCTGCGCTTGCTTAGCAAGGCCAATGGGTAAACCGACAGTAAAAATCAGCGGCATATTACGGAATACCGTCCAACCGCCCTCTTCAATAATGTGTACGATTTGCGCGAATAAACTGTTCGGATCGGTCAGTGATTCCCCGACAAACATCGGGTTTTGCAGCAAGATGGCAAGACCCACCACAATCCCGGCGAAGGGAAACAGCAGCACTGGCGTGAACATCGCGCCGCCAAAGCGTTGAATTTGACTGAGCATTTCCACATCCTCTTTTCTCAATTCTGTAAGTAGGAAGCCTGATTGGTTATGCGGCAGACCTGGAGCGAGGATAGGAAGATGCGATCGGCAGAACATGACGACCCAATGGGATTCGTGATCGCTTTCATGCTTTTCGTTGGGCGGTAGAGATCTACGTTTTCGCGAAAAAGTAGACATCTGTGAGCACAGGTACACAGCATCGAACACATCTTTAAAAAAAAGATTTTTTTCAATCGATTAAGCAGAACTTGTGGGCGCATTACCCGTGCTTGCAGGCAAAAAAGAGAGCTAGAGATGATCTACAAAAGCATTGCGGAGCGGTTAAGAATTCGACTTAATTCCGCGGATTTCACGCTAAACAGCCTTCTTCCCGGTGAAAAAAAGCTGGCGGAAGAGTTTGCGGTATCGCGGATGACTATCCGTAAAGCCATTGACCTGCTGGTAGCGTGGGGGCTGGTGGTCCGCCGCCACGGCAGCGGCACTTACCTGGTGCGCAAAGATGTGCTGCATCAAACCGCCAGCCTGACCGGACTGGTGGAGGTGTTAAAACGGCAGGGAAAAACGGTCACCAGCCAAGTGCTGATTTTTGAAATCATGCCTGCGCCTCCGGCCATTGCCAGCCAGTTACGGATTCAAATCAACGAGCAGATCTACTTCTCCCGTCGCGTTCGTTTTGTGGAAGGGAAACCGCTAATGCTGGAAGACAGCTATATGCCGGTAAAACTGTTCCGTAACCTTTCGCTGCAACATCTGGAAGGGTCGAAGTTTGAATATATTGAACAAGAGTGCGGGATTTTGATTGGCGGTAATTATGAAAGCCTGATGCCGGTGCTCGCCGATAGACTGCTGGCGCGGCAAATGAAGGTAGCGGAACACACGCCACTGCTGCGGATCACCTCGTTGTCATATAGCGAGAGCGGGGAGTTTTTGAATTATTCAGTGATGTTCAGAAATGCCAGCGAATACTAGGTGGAGTACCATTTACGGCGACTCCACCCGGAAAAGAGTTAACCGATACTCCAGAAGAGCACCGCCAGTAATTGGGGGGTGATAATGCGCAGGAACATCACTAACGGATAGACAGTGGCGTAAGAGAGCGCCGCCGCACCACTGGTTGGATGAAGATTATTAGCAAACGCCAGCGCCGGAGGATCGGTCATGGAACCTGCCAGCATCCCGCACATGGTCAGGTAATTCATTTTGGCTAACATCCGCGCCAGAATGCCAACAGTAATCAGCGGAACGGCGGTGATCAGGGCACCATAACCAATCCAGCTTAACCCTTCGCCATTGACCAGGGTATTCACAAAATCCCCACCAGATTTCAGACCAACGACCGAGAGGAACAGCACGATCCCCAGCTCCCGCAGCGCGAGGTTGGCACTTGGCGGCATAAACCAGTACAGCTTGCCGATACTGCCGATACGCCCGAGGATCAACGCCATAATCAGCGGACCGCCCGCCAGCCCCAGTTTCAACGCGGCCGGGAATCCTGGCACAAAGACGGGAATAGAACCTAACAATACGCCAAGCCCGATGCCAATAAACACTGGCAGCATCTGAACCTGTTGCAGTTTTTGCTGCGCATTCCCCAGCACATTGGCAACGGCATCAATTGCGGACGGACGCCCCACCAGGTTGAGGATATCGCCGAACTGCAGGCTGATATCGCCACTGGCGACCAGTTCGACCCCGGCACGGTTCAGGCGCGAGATAACAACGTCATAGCGTTCTTTAAAGTGCAGGTCGAGAATACGTTTTCCGAGCACGTTTTCATTGGTGACCACCACACGCTCGACGCGCAAATCAGTGCCTTTCGTAGACAGCGAGGTATCGACCTCCTGACCAATCACCAGTTGCGCATTATGTAAATCCGCTGGCTGCCCCACCAGATGCAGCAAATCGCCCAGTTGGATAATGGTATCTGGCGAAGGTACTTTTAGGGTTTCTTCTCGTTTCAGACGCGAGCAGATAATTTTGTCGCCGTTGAGAATCGGTACATCTTTAATGGCTAAATCATGCAGGTTAGGGTTCTCAACGCGAATATTGATAGTCTTGATCAGCGCGCCGCCATTGGTGCGTGAAGACTCGTGCTGCTGAGCTTCTGTCTCGACATTGACGCGGAAAATAACCCGCAACATCCACATGGTGAACAAAATCCCGCAAATGCCGAATGGATACGCCATCGCGTAACTCATCCCCATCTGATCGACCATTTCCATTGGTGTACCCAGGTCGCGCAAGATCTGCTGCCCTGCCCCCAGCGCTGGCGTATTGGTTACCGCACCGGAGAAAATCCCCAGCACTACCGGCAGTGGAATATCAAACAGTTTATGCAGGATGGCGGTAACCAGACCACCGATGATGACGATCAGAACAGCAAACAGGTTGAGGCGTAATCCGGAGACGCGCAATGAGGCAAAGAAGCCCGGCCCTACCTGAATCCCGATGGTATAAACGAACAGGATCAGGCCAAATTCCTGAATAACATGCAGCATATCGCTACTTAATGTCATCCCCGCCTGAGAAACAAAATGGCCGACGATGATCCCACCAAACAGCACGCCGCCAATACCTAATCCTATGCCGCGAAATTTGACGTTGCCGATAAACAAACCGACGACTGCCACCAAAGCCAGAATACTGACCGTTAATGCTATATCACTCATCGTCCATTTCTCTTGAGATAACATTTTAATTGCTACGGATTATGGCTGAATCGGTGAAGCAGATTTGCCTTATAGCGCACATTATCACGGGAAAGAACGTGCCGAAATATCTTAAACAGTCGAAATTTAACGCATTGTTGAAGAAGAAAGACAAAAAAAGCCCCACCAGAATGGCGGGGCAAAGAGAATAGCTAGTTAGCTATTTAACGCGGGACGTTCGCTGATAGCGATACGCTGCGCTGCGATGGGTTCAGGCTCATTACGAATTAAATCAATATGCAGTAAACCGTTTACGAAGGTTGCGCCAGAGACTTCCATATTTTCAGCCAGCGTAAAACTCAGGCTAAATGGCTGATTCATAAGCCCTTGATGCAGCCATTTTTTCTCTTCTTTTGGCTGCTCCGGCGTGCCTTTTACGCTCAGGCGCGTACCTTCCAGTTGAATCTCTAAATCTTCCTGACGGAAACCTGCCAGCGCAAGGGTAATGCGGTAGTGGTTATCGTCGCTTTTCTCAATGTTGTACGGCGGGAAGCTCTGGCTTTCACCGGCGTTTTGCAGTGCGTTGGCCAGTTTGTCAAAACCGATCCATTGACGCATCAGTGGGGATAAATCGAAGTTACGCATAGTCATTTCTCCTTCTAAGAAGCGAGTAAGTACCTGCAAATCCGAAGATTCGCATATGCTCCCTGACGGCGAGCATGGAGATGTCAGGCCGCGCCAGGCGGCCTTAGGGAATTAGTTGATTTCGATACGGCGCGTTTTTTTCGCTTCCGGAATCACGCGTTCGAGATCGATATACAGCAAACCATTTACCAGGTTAGCCCCACGAACATGAATGTTCTCAGCTAACTGGAATTTGCGTTCAAAGTTGCGTTCAGCGATGCCCTGGTACAGATAGGTGCGCTCTTTTTGTTCGTCGGCGTGAGCACCTTTCACCACCAGCAGATTATCCTGGGCGGTAATTTCCAGTTCGCTCTCAGCAAAACCAGCCACAGCGATAGCAATGCGGTAATGGTTTTCGTCTACCAGTTCAACGTTATACGGAGGGTAGCCGCCATTACTCTGGCTCTGGTTGTTTTCTAAGTGGTTAAACAAACGGTCAAATCCAATAGCAGAACGGTAAAGCGGGGATAAATCAAAGTTACGCATAATCAATAGCTCCTGAAATCAGCGAGAATGTAAGACCTTCCACAATGGACAGGTCAGGTAGCCAGAACACCCATCAGGCGCGTCCTCATCGACTACGATGTAAAATGGGTCTGAAAATGAACTTTTCAAGCCTTATCAGCGGACTTTTTTTTGCAGTTTATGGTCTATTGCATAGACTGAGGGGGCAGCACGAAACGTTAAAGTGCGATAGCCGCCACAGTGCGACGTAATGATGATGTTATTTTCAGCAAGGGATCGCTATAACTCATCAGGCCAACACCCACGATCAACAGATGAATTTATTATGATAAGAAATGTGTTGTTAGCGTTCATGATATGCAGCGGAATGACATTACTCGGAGGATGCTCCAGCGTGATGTCCCATACCGGGGGGAAAGAAGGAACGTATCCCGGCACCCGCGCCAGCGCCACCATGATTGGCGACGATGAAACCAACTGGGGCACTAAGTCGCTGGCGATTCTCGATATGCCGTTTACCGCTGTGATGGACACGCTTTTACTGCCGTGGGATGTATTCCGCAAAGACAGCTCGGTGCGCTCGCGCGTTGAAAAAAGCGAAGCCAACGCGCAAGCCACCAATGCGGTTATTCCACCGGCCAGAATGCCTGATAACTGATTTAGCGATCAGTTTCGGTGATCCACAGCTGGCCACCTTCCATCCACGCCAGCCATTGACCATCCGGCGAGAAAACCACGGCGTCCGCAGAAGGTGGATTGGCGTGGTTTTCGGTTAAATACTCAACCTCGCCGCTTTGCGCATGGGCACAAACAATTCGATTATCCAGCACAAAGCCCAACCATTCTCCTGACGGATGCCAGTTAAATGCAGACTGAATATCCGTTTTGTTATGGGTTAACTTGCGCGGTTCGCCGCCCTGTGGCGAGATAAGCCACAGTTGCACAATGCCGTTATCATCACGCATTAAAAACGCGATTTGCGTACCCTGCGGATTACAGCGCACCCAGTGGCGCGGGACGTTGACTAACCCCGGATAAGCCCGATGATGGGTAAAGGTTAAACGTCGCTGCACGACGCCACGCGGTGGCGCGGGTAGGGTTGTTTCCGTTCCACTTAACGGCGCATCACCTGCCGATTTCCAGCTAGCTTCATCTTGCGGTAACTCAACGATAAATAGCTCCGGCACTTTCTCGCCCTTTGGCGAAAGTGTGTCGCCAATAAACGCCAGCGCGTGATTTCCTACCCATCCTTCTTCATAAGCACGATTGATTTCATCACTGCCAGGCTGCGGCGTGGGCGTGGTTTTACTCACCAGCACACACCAGTGGCTACCGCTGTATTCACGCGGATGTTGCTTTTGTACGTTGACCGGGCCAAACGGTGCAGCAACCCCGACGTTTCGCAAATCCAGCGCCGGATCGAGTTGATGCATTACATGGTCGTTATAGGTAAAGCTCCCCCTTTCACCGTTCGGGCTAAAGACATGCACATGGCTGCCACCGCGCAGCGCTCCTGGCGTATACGGCGCGGTAATATCCATTGCATCGAGATTGCTCACCTTGCCGCCTTCAGCAATGACTCCGCGTCGATGATGGAAGTCGTAATGCCATGTTTCATCAGGATTTTCAGGGCCGTGAATAAAGACATATTTCTCTGACTTCGGATGAACGGTCACCACGCCGACGTGTGCGCCCTGTGACGCGCGATAGATAACCTCGACCTCGCCTGTATGGATATTCACACGCTCAATGGTCTCGCCGGTAAACGACGCCCCAGAAGGACGCACGTCAAATACCAGCCACTGGCTGTCGGGCGTCCAGGTATTGGTATTGGTGAGCAAGTGATTACGGGGAGCAAAGGTTATCTGTTTCATGGCGCGGTCCTGATACAAAACGGTTCCCGCCATCATACTTCACAAGGACTTCACTTTCAGACAATAGTCTTTTGCCATCGTGATGAATGTGAGTGAAAAGATGGAACATTTCGACGTGGCGATTATTGGCCTCGGCCCGGCAGGGTCGGCGTTGGCACGAAAGTTAGCCGGCAAAATGCAGGTGATCGCGCTGGATAAAAAGCACCAGTGCGGTACTGAAGGTTTCAGCAAACCTTGCGGCGGTCTGCTGGCACCGGACGCGCAGCGATCTTTTATTCGCGATGGACTGACGCTTCCTGTCGATGTGATCGCCAATCCACAGATTTTCAGCGTCAAAACTGTCGACGTCGCCGCATCGCTCACGCGTAACTACCAGCGAAGCTATATCAATATTAATCGCCATGCTTTCGACTTGTGGATGAAATCGCTGATCCCCGCCAGCGTTGAGGTTTATCACGATAGCCTGTGCCGAAAAATCTGGCGTGAGGATGATAAATGGCATGTCATTTTTCGTGCAGACGGCTGGGAGCAACATATTACCGCCCGCTATCTGGTCGGTGCCGATGGCGCAAACTCGATGGTGCGGCGACATCTCTACCCGGATCATCAAATCCGTAAATATGTCGCTATCCAGCAGTGGTTCGCAGAGAAACATCCGGTGCCGTTCTACTCCTGCATCTTTGATAATGCGATAACTGACTGTTACTCATGGAGTATCAGCAAAGATGGTTATTTTATCTTTGGCGGTGCCTATCCAATGAAAGACGGTCAGACGCGTTTCACGACGCTGAAAGAGAAAATGAGCGCCTTTCAGTTCCAGTTTGGCAAAGCGGTGAAAAGTGAGAAATGCACGGTGTTGTTTCCCTCACGCTGGCAGGATTTTGTCTGTGGTAAGGACAACGCCTTTCTGATTGGTGAAGCGGCGGGATTTATCAGCGCCAGCTCGCTGGAGGGGATTAGCTATGCGCTGGATAGCGCAGAGATTCTGCGTGCGGTGTTCCTGAAACAGCCGGAGAAGAGCAACGCCGCTTACTGGCGCGCCACACGCAAACTGCGTTTAAAACTCTTCGGCAAGATAGTAAAAAGCCGATGCCTGACCGCACCGGCTTTAAGAAAGTGGATTATGCGCAGTGGTGTGGCGCATATTCCACAGTTGAAAGATTATCCAACGCGCTTCACATCACCCACCAGCAGGATGTAAGAGAGCGCGCCAATCAACGCGACGGCGGAGATATAAACCAGTGCAGGCGCGAAACCGTAACCCTGCGCCAGGTACCCCACCACCAGCGGAACGGTGATGCCGCCCAGACCACCGGCGAAGTTAAACACGCCGCCGGTTAAACCAATCAGGCGCATCGGTGCCAGAGAAGAGACCAGCGACCAGGTAATCGAAGCAAAACCGTTGCCGAAGAATGCCAGCGCCATCAGGCACATAATCATCATCGGATCGTTGGTGTAGTTAGCGCCCATAATGCAGGTGGAGATCAGCAAGCCGCAGATAATCGGCATTTTACGCGCAAAGCCCAGTGAAAAGCCCTTACGTACCAGCAGATCCGCGACCCAGCCAGAGAGCAGGACGCCGACAAACGCCGCGAGGAATGGCACCGTGGTCATAAAGCCTGCTTTCAGCGCCGTGATTCCTTTTTCCTGGGTTAAATAGTTCGGGAACCAGGTTAAGAAAAACCACAGTGCAGAAGCCACCGCAAATTGCCCAAGATAAACGCCGATCAGTTTACGATGGAACACCAGTTTCCAGTCTTTGGCTGTTAACGGCTGACGCGCCTCTTTCTTCACCGGCGCATCACCATCCACCAGACCGCCTCCATCACGAATGTAATCCAGTTCAGCTTTGCTGATACCTTTGGTCAAGCGCGGCGGCTGATAAACCTTAAACCAAATCAGCGACCAGATAATGCCGATACCACCAGTGACAATGAACACCCAGTGCCAGCTCAACATCTCCTGAATCCAGATCAGCAGCGGAGTCAAAAACGCCAGACCGACAAACTGACCAGACGTATAAAAACCAACGGCGGAAGCGCGTTCATGTTCCGGGAACCAGCTGGTCACCATCCGGTTATTGGTCGGGAAAGCGGGCGCTTCGAAAATACCGGTTATCGCACGCAGACCAATTAATGACATTAATCCCGTGGCAAAGCCCTGGAATAAAGTCGCCACTGACCAACCAAATATCGCAATAAAATAAGTCACGCGAGAACCTACGCGATCTAAAAACCAACCGCCGGGGATCTGGCATAGCGTATAAAGCCAGGCGAAGGCCGAAAATACATAGCCCATTTCCGCTTTCGTAATGCCGAACTCTTCCTGAATATGGGCGGAAGCCACGGCCAGGTTAGCGCGGTCAACATAACAAATGACCACCGTAATAAAGATCATCACCAGCGTCAGATAACGCCGACGCCCCGGCTTTGCTGCATTAACGGGAATATCCATAGCGAGCTTTCTCCAGATTTTGGGCATAGCGAAGCCGCTCACCATGCCCTGTAATTTACAGAGGGTTATATTTTTGTATTGCTGTTTTAGTGCCCGATGAGGGGCTTACGTGGCAGGAATTACCACTCTGCTACGCTGTTATCTTCATGACGCCAGAGCGGATTACGCCAGTCCGGGGCATTTTTACTGAACTCAATAACTTTAGCTTCGTCGATTTCCACACCTAAGCCCGGTTTCGTTAACGGTTTAAAGAAGCCGCCAACCATGCTGAAGTCTTCTTTGTTTTTCACAAAGTCGAGTAACTCCGTGCCTTTGTTGTAATGAATGCCCATACTTTGTTACTGAAGTACCGCGTTATAGGAAACAAAGTCGATATGCAGGCAAGCCGCCAGTGCAATCGGTCCGAACGGACAGTGCGGCGCAAGGGTCACATCATAGGCTTCTGCCATTCCAGCAATTTTGTAGCATTCGGTAATACCGCCTGCATGGGAGAGATCCGGTTGCAGAATCGAAATACCGCCTGCCTCCAGCACGCGTTTAAAATCGAAACGTGAGAACATGCGCTCACCCGCCGCCAGTGGAATATGCGTTTGTGCCGCCAATTTCGGGTAGTATTCGGCTTGTTCCGCCAGCACCGGCTCTTCAATAAACAGCGGGCGATACGGCTCCAGTTCTTTAATCAGCACTTTCGCCATTGGCGCGCTGACGCGACCGTGGAAATCAAGACCAAACTCAATCTGATTGCCAAAAGCTTCACGAATTTGTGCCACGGTGTTGACTGCCGCATCTACCGCGCGGGAGTTATCAATTAGCCCCAGTTCTTCACAACCGTTCAGTTTGAAGGTATCGAAGCCGATTTCGCGCAGGGTTTTAATGCCGTCGATAACATCCGCCGGACGATCGCCGCCGACCCAACTGTAGGCTTTAATTTTGTCGCGAACCAGGCCGCCCATCAGTTGCCAGACTGGCGCATTCAGCACTTTGCCTTTGATATCCCATAACGCCTGGTCGATCCCGGCGATGGCGCTCATCAGGATTGGACCGCCACGATAAAATCCGGCGCGATACATCACTTGCCATAAGTCGTTGATGCGCGAAGGATCCTGACCAATCAAATAGTCACCCAGCTCGTGAACTGCCGCTTCCACCGTACGGGCGCGGCCTTCAATCACGGGCTCGCCCCAACCGACCACGCCTTCATCGGTTTCAATTTTCAGGAACATCCAGCGGGGAGGTAAACGATACGTGGTAATTTTGGTGATTTTCATTGCACTGCCTCTCGATACGCCTTAACAAACGCTGCTGCCTGCTGCGCGGTGCGTTCTACGGACTGCCCGGCGCGATAAAGATCGCTGCCTAAGCCCGCCCCAACACAACCTGCGTCTATCCACTGCGCCAGGTTTTCTGGCGTCACGCCGCCAACGGCAAAGACTGCGATGTCCGGTGGTAATACCGCTTTTAACGCTTTGATGTATTGCGGACCAAAAGCCGATGACGGAAATATTTTCAGCGCCTGCGCGCCCGCTTCGAGCGCGGTAAAGGCTTCGGTCGCCGTCGCGCAGCCGGGGCAAACGGTCATGCCGTAGCCCACCGCGCGGCGGATCACTTCACTATGGATATTGGGCGTAACGATGAGCTGACAGCCCATCCTGGCGAGCGCATCGACCTGTTCAGGTTTCAGTACCGTACCTGCGCCAATCAACGCCTTGTCGCCATACGCATCAACGATGGCGGGAATGCTCTGCTCCCATTGTGGGGAATTTAGCGGGATTTCAACCGCGTCGAACCCGGCGTCAATCACCGCGCCAACATGCGCCAGCGCCTCGTCGGGCGTAATGCCGCGCAAAATGGCGATCAGCGGGAGTTTAGTTTGCCACTGCATGAGCGATGCTCCTTATACCAGCCTGAAATGCCGTGTCGCCCGCCACCGCCGCCACGTCGCAACCCATCGCCTGAAAGGCTTGCTGGTAGCGCGCGGTCAGCGATGTTCCGGCGACAAGGGTGATGGCGTGTTGATGGGTCACATAGTCGCGCATACTGGCAACCTCTGCGCCAATCAACAAACCAGAGAGAAATTCGCTGACCTGTTCGCGGGGAAGTGTTCCCAGCACACGCGAGGCGCGAACTTCAAAAAGCTGCGGCAATATGGCGGGCGCATTAAGGCCGCGCTCAAGGCCAGCCGCGAAGGCATCGGCAGAGTTTTCCTGCGGCGGCAAACCTGCGCCAATCAATGAGTGATTTAACAGTAAATGATGTAATTCACCGGTCATCACGGTGCGAAAATCGTTGATTTGCTGGCTATCGGCCTGCACCCATTTGCAATGCGTACCGGGCATAACATAAAGAGAGGAAGGAGCCAGAGCTCGCGCGCCGATCAATTGTGTTTCTTCGCCGCGCATCACATTGTGGTTATCGTCATGAGAGACGCATAATCCGGGAATAATCCAGATATTGTCGCCAACAGACGTTAATTGTTCGCCAATAGACGAAAAACGGGCAGGAACAGATAAATACGGAGCAACTTTCCAGCCGACATTGCTGCCGACCATTCCTGCCATCACCACTGGCGTATTTTCTTCACGCCAGTCGGTCGTGACTTCTGCTAACACCGCAGCCGGAGATTTTCCGTTCAGGCGCGTGACGCCTGCTTCTGATTGCCTGCTCTCCAGGCAGTGGTCGCCCTGATAAAGCCAGGCGCGCAGATTGGTCGATCCCCAGTCAATTGCGATGTAGCGAGCTGTCATGTGATTTCCTTTAACCTTCGTGTCGAGCTGGCAATCATGGTAAGCGCCGCCTGCTCTGCCGCATCGCCGTCCTGATGCCGTATCGCATCGAACAGCGCCTTATGCTCCTGGAGCGTTTGCGGCATGTTGGCCTCATCGCCCATCCAGGTTCGTTCAAAAACCGCCCGCTGCAGCGAACTGATCGCAATGCTAAGTTGCTGTAACACCGGGTTATGCATCGACTGCAGCACCGCCTCGTGGTAGCGAATATCCGCTTCGTTAAACGCTTCGCGGTCCTGATTGTTGGCAATCATCTCGTTCAGCGCCGATTCAATCTGCGCCAGATCGCTGGAGGTCGCGCGCTCTGCTGCCCAACGGGCAATCGCCGGTTCCACCAGATTTCGCACTTCGCTCATGGCACTGATAAGCCGTGGGTCGTAGTCGTTTTCCAGCACCCATTGCAGTACGTCAGTGTCGAGGTAATTCCACTGGTTACGCGGTGCCACAAACGCCCCGCGATAACGTTTCATTTCAATCAGCCGCTTCGCCATCAGCGAACGGAACACCTCACGGATGATGTTGCGCGAGGTTGCAAACTCTTCACAGAGCTCCGCCTCAGCCGGAAGTGGCGAGCCAGGTATGTATTTGCCGTGAACGATCTGTTTACCCAGCGTAATGACAATGCGATCGGTTTTATTGAGAGTCATGGAGAGTCCTTGTGCTCTGTATGTTCTTCTCTACTTTACCCCGATCGATGCATAACGCGGCAACTTTGTAGTACCAGCGTGATGACGTTCGCGTTTGCCGTGCGTGTAATGTAGTACAAACTTATATCGTTGTGCTACAATTCAGATCAAAAAAAGAACAATGCATAAAAAAATGACATGCGTCGGGCAGAAATCTGAAAAGGGATATCAGGCGCTAAACAGGAGGGAAAGAAGAGTATGCTTTCAATGGCTTAGCTACTCGTTTAAAGGATTAATCATGAAGTTGAATTTTAAGGGATTTTTTAAGGCTGCCGGTTTATTCCCACTGGCGCTGATGCTTTCAGGCTGTATCTCGTATGCTCTGGTTTCCCATACCGCAAAGGGTAGTTCAGGAAAGTATCAATCGCAGTCAGACACCATCACTGGGCTATCGCAGGCAAAAGATAGTAATGGAACAAAAGGCTATGTTTTTGTAGGGGAATCGCTGGATTACCTTATCACTGATGGTGCCGATGACATCGTTAAGATGCTCAATGATCCAGCACTTAACCGGCACAATATTCAGGTTGCCGATGACGCAAGATTTGTTTTAAATGCGGGGAAAAAGAAATTTACCGGCACAATATCGCTTTACTACTACTGGAATAACGAAGAAGAAAAGGCACTGGCAACGCATTATGGTTTTGCCTGTGGTGTTCAACACTGTACCAGGTCACTGGAAAACCTAAAAGGCACAATCCATGAGAAAAATAAAAACATGGATTACTCAAAGGTGATGGCGTTCTACCATCCATTTAAAGTGCGATTTTATGAATACTATTCACCCAGAGGCATTCCGGATGGTGTTTCCGCAGCATTACTGCCAGTGACTGTTACGCTGGACATCATTACTGCACCGCTGCAATTTCTGGTTGTATATGCAGTAAACCAATAATCAGTAAGCGGGCAAACGCGTTTATGCTGTTTGCCCGCCCACAGATTAATTCAGCACATACTTCTCAATAGCAAACGCCACGCCATCTTCAAGGTTGGATTTTGTGACAAAGTTCGCCACTTCTTTCACCGAAGGAATAGCGTTATCCATCGCCACACCGACGCCTGCATATTCAATCATTGCGATGTCGTTTTCCTGATCGCCAATCGCCATGATTTCTTCCGGTTTAATACCTAACACGTCGGCCAGTGATTTCACACCCGTACCTTTGTTAACGCGTTTATCGAGGATTTCGAGGAAGTACGGCGCACTTTTCAGCACGGTATATTTCTCTTTCACTTCCTGCGGAATACGCGCGATAGCCTGGTCGAGGATGGCGGGTTCATCAATCATCATCACTTTCAGGAACTGGGTATTGGGGTCCATTTTCTCCGCTTCGCAGAACACCAGCGGAATTGTGGCAACGAAGGATTCATGCACCGTGTAGTAGCTGATATCGCGGTTAGCGGTGTACAGCGTGGTGCGGTCCAGGGCGTGGAAATGAGAACCGACTTCGCGAGAGAGTTTTTCCAGGAAACGATAGTCGTCATAGCTGAGAGCGGTTTGCGCCACGGTGCTACCATCAGCGGCCTTCTGTACCAGCGCGCCGTTATAAGTAATGCAGTAGTCGCCCGGCTGTTCCATATGCAGCTCTTTCAGGTAGTTGTGCACACCTGCATACGGACGACCCGTCGTTAGCACGACATTCACGCCACGGGCGCGAGCTGCGGCAATCGCATTTTTAACGGCGGGTGAAATGGTGTGATCGGGCAGCAGAAGGGTGCCATCCATATCGATAGCAATGAGTTTGATAGCCATGAGTTCCCAAGGTAGATTAGTTCCTGACCCATGCTAACGCGATTCCGCTCAAAAATCAGTACAACACCCGAGGGAAAAGGGGATGCAACGCGGGTTGCATGCTCCCCATTTGCTTAGCGGAAGAGTTTCCCTTTCAGCAGTTCCATGCCTGCGGAAAGCAGATCGTTATTGGCTTGTGCTGACACTTCACCTTGCGGTGAGAGCGCATCAATAATCTTCGGCAATTGCTCTGCCAGTAAACTGGAAGCCGTACTGGTATCCACGCCAAGTTTTTGCCCGAGATCGGACACCGCATTTGTGCCGAGCGCCGATTCCAGTTGCTCGCCGCTAACTGATTGATTGCTATGTTGATTACTCAACCAGGTTGAGAGAATGGCCCCTAAGCCGCCACTTTGCAGTTTTTCCAGCAGCACCTGAATGCCACCCTGCTCCTCAACCCAACTTAAAATCGCCTGATATTTCCCCGCATCGCCTTTCAGAAAGGCACCGACAACTTCATCAAAAAGCCCCATGATAATCACCTGTAAAGCGTTACGTGTTGACCCAAAAAGTATAGATCTGCGGGATGATAATTGCGGATTGCAGAAATAAAAAGGGCGGAGATGATCTCCGCCCTTTTCTTATAGCTTCTTGCCGGATGCGGCGTGAACGCCTTATCCGGCCTACAAAATCATGCAAAATCAATATATTGCAGGAGTCTCGTAGGACTAATAAGCGTAGCGCATCAGGCACGCTCGCATGGTTAACGCCATTAAATATCAATATTCGCCGCTTTCAGGGCGTTCTCTTCAATAAACGCACGACGCGGTTCTACGGCGTCGCCCATCAGCGTGGTGAACAACTGGTCAGCGGCAATCGCATCCTTAACGGTAACGCGCAGCATACGACGGCTTTCCGGGTCCATGGTGGTTTCCCACAGCTGTTCCGGGTTCATCTCGCCCAGACCTTTATAACGCTGGATGGAGAGGCCACGACGGGACTCTTTCACCAGCCAGTCCAGCGCCTGCTCGAAGCTGGCTACCGGCTGACGACGCTCGCCACGTTCGATAAACGCATCTTCTTCCAGCAAGCCACGCAGTTTCTCACCCAGCGTGCAGATACGACGATATTCGCCACCGGTGATAAACTCGTGATCCAGCGGATAGTCAGTATCCACACCGTGGGTACGCACGCGAACAATCGGCTCGAACAGGTTTTGTTCGGCATTGGTGTGGACATCAAACTTCCACTGGCTGCCGTGCTGTTCTTTGTCGTTCAGTTCGCTGACCAGCGCGTTCACCCAGCGGGTAACGGTCTGCTCATCAGAAAGGTCAGCTTCCGTCAACGTCGGCTGATAGATAAGCTCTTTCAGCATTGCTTTCGGATAACGACGCTCCATGCGGTTGATCATTTTCTGCGTCGCGTTGTACTCAGATACCAGTTTCTCTAACGCTTCGCCAGCCAATGCCGGTGCACTGGCGTTGGTGTGCAGCGTTGCGCCGTCCAGCGCGATAGAGATCTGGTACTGATCCATCGCTTCGTCGTCTTTAATGTACTGTTCCTGCTTGCCTTTCTTCACTTTGTACAGCGGCGGCTGAGCGATGTAGACGTGACCGCGTTCAACGATTTCCGGCATCTGACGATAGAAGAAGGTCAACAGCAGCGTACGAATGTGCGAGCCGTCGACGTCCGCATCGGTCATGATGATGATGCTGTGATAACGCAGTTTGTCCGGGTTGTACTCGTCACGACCGATACCACAGCCAAGCGCGGTGATAAGCGTCGCCACTTCCTGAGAAGAGAGCATCTTATCGAAGCGCGCTTTCTCGACGTTAAGGATTTTACCCTTCAGCGGCAGAATCGCCTGGTTCTTGCGGTTACGCCCCTGCTTCGCAGAGCCGCCCGCGGAGTCCCCTTCCACCAAGTACAGTTCGGAAAGCGCCGGATCGCGTTCCTGGCAGTCTGCCAGTTTGCCCGGCAGGCCAGCTAAGTCGAGCGCACCTTTACGGCGGGTCATTTCACGCGCGCGACGCGCCGCTTCACGGGCACGGGCAGCATCGATAATTTTGCCAACCACGATTTTCGCATCAGTTGGGTTTTCCAGCAGGTATTCCGCCAGCAGTTCGTTCATCTGCTGTTCAACCGCCGATTTCACCTCAGAAGAAACCAGTTTGTCTTTGGTCTGGGAGGAGAATTTCGGGTCCGGCACTTTTACGGAAACGACCGCAATCAGGCCTTCACGCGCATCGTCACCGGTGGCGCTGACTTTGGCTTTTTTGCTGTAGCCTTCTTTGTCCATGTAGGCATTCAGGGTACGGGTCATCGCCGCACGGAAGCCTGCCAGGTGAGTACCGCCGTCACGCTGCGGAATGTTGTTGGTAAAGCAGTAGATGTTTTCCTGGAAGCCATCGTTCCACTGCAGCGCCACTTCAACGCCAATACCGTCTTTTTCGGTGGAGAAGTAGAAGATATTTGGGTGGATCGGCGTTTTGTTCTTGTTCAGATATTCAACGAACGCTTTGATGCCGCCTTCATAGTGGAAGTGGTCTTCTTTGCCGTCACGCTTGTCGCGCAGACGAATGGAAACGCCGGAGTTGAGGAACGACAACTCACGCAGACGTTTCGCCAGAATTTCATATTCGAACTCGGTCACATTGGTGAAGGTTTCGAGGCTGGGCCAGAAACGCACCATGGTGCCGGTTTTTTCAGTCTCGCCGGTAACCGCCAGCGGAGCCTGCGGTACACCGTGTTCGTAGATCTGACGGTGAATTTTACCCTCGCGCTGAATAACCAGCTCCAGTTTTTGCGACAGGGCGTTTACTACCGAAACACCAACGCCGTGCAGACCGCCGGACACTTTATAGGAGTTATCGTCAAATTTACCGCCTGCGTGCAGAACGGTCATGATCACTTCCGCCGCCGATACGCCCTCTTCCGGGTGAATACCGGTCGGAATGCCGCGCCCGTCATCCTGTACAGAGACAGAGTTATCGGCGTGAATGGTGACGATAATTTCTTTACAGTGACCCGCGAGCGCTTCGTCGATAGCGTTATCTACCACCTCGAATACCATGTGGTGCAGACCGGTGCCGTCATCCGTGTCGCCGATATACATACCCGGGCGCTTACGCACCGCATCCAGCCCTTTCAGGACTTTGATACTGGAGGAGTCATAAGAATTCGACATCAACGTTTCTCGCTCATTTATACTTGGGTTAATCCGTTATTTTACCCTTTTCCACGGTAAACATCTTCGAATTTTCGTCCGACATGTCTATAACGTGTTCAGCACTGATCGCGCTGACAAAGACCTGTGATTGCGTCGCTTTTAAGCGGCTGGCAAGCAACCCGCGACGCTCATCATCAAGCTCAGAGGCAAAATCATCTATCAGGTAGAGACACCGCCGCCCGCTTTCACGAGTGAGGAACTCTCCTTGCGCCAGACGTAAGGCGCACATCAACAGCTTAAGCTGCCCACGCGATAAGGTATCTTCCACCGGCGCACCGTCGGCGCGAATGCGTAAGTCCGCTTTATGCGGGCCATGCGCGGTGTAGGTTAGCTGGCGATCGCGTTCAAAATTACGTTCCAGCACCTCAGCGTACTCTGTCTCTTTCTCCCAGCCGCGCTGGAAAGAGAAAGTCAGAGAAAACTCAGGGAGAAATTGCTTACAGGTATCAGCCATATCGGCCGCGATACCGGCGCTATACTCTGCGCGCCAGGTGCTGATTTGCTCCGCCAGCGGGATCAGTTCTTTATCCCACGGGCGTAGCTGTTCGTAACGAGTCACCTGGCGCAGCGCCGCATTGCGCTGCTTGAGCAATCGCTTGAGATTGCTCCAGGCGGTGAAAAATCTAGGTTCGTTGTGAAAGCATCCCCAGTCGAGGAATGCTCTTCTGTATTTGGGGCCGCCGTTGAGTAAAGTAAACCCTTCTGGCGTTATCAACTGCATCGGCATCAGGTGCGCCAGTTCCGCGACTTTATGCCCGTCCGTACCGTCAATACGGACTTTGCTGTCGCCCTGTTTGTCTTTGGTTAAGCCAATCGCCGTCTCGCGCTCTTCGCCCTGTAATCGCCCGTGGAGAACAAATGCCTCCTGCTCATGGCGAATGACGCGACCAATCTGCAAACTGCGAAACGCCCGACCATGGCCGAGCGTATAGATGGCTTCCAGCACGCTGGTTTTGCCACTGCCGTTGGCACCTACCAGAAAGTTAAAGCCGGGAGATAAAGCGAGATCCGCGGTTTCAATATTGCGGAAATCGCGGATCAACAAGCGGGTGAGGGACATTACAGTCTCATTGGCATGACAACATAGGCAGCCGACTGTGATGCGGCATCTTCAATCTGCACGCTGGAAACCGAATCGGTCAGCATCATGCGGACGTTTTCGCATTTCAGCGCGTTCAGAACATCCAGCACATAGCTGACGTTGAAGCCGATTTCCATCTCCGCACCGCTATAGGTAACGTCGAGGATCTCTTCCGCTTCTTCCTGTTCCGGGTTGTTGGCAGTAATTTTCAGCTGGTTTTCGCTGACATACAGGCGCACACCGCGGAATTTCTCGTTAGAGAGAATCGCCGCGCGAGCAAACGCCTGCTTGAGCAGATCGCAGCCTGCTTCCAGATGTTTGTCCGGGTTCTTCGGCAGAACGCGACGGTAATCCGGGAAGCGACCATCCACCAGTTTCGAGGTGAAAATAAAGTCGCCAACGTGGGCACGAATGTTATTGCTGCCAATCTGCACACGCAGCAGATTGTCGCCGCCGTCGAGCATACGCATCAGTTCAATCACGCCTTTACGCGGTACGATCACCGAATGGCTTGGCAAAGATTGACCAATTGGCATTGAACAGACCGCCAGACGGTGGCCGTCGGTTGCCACGGTGCGCAGTTCTTCACCTTCGGTTTCAAACAGCATACCGTTTAAGTAATAGCGAACATCCTGATGCGCCATCGAAAACTGGGTTGCTTCAATCAGACGCTTCATCGTCGCCTGCGGCAGGGTAAATTCGACTTCGCTCTGCCAGTCATCGAGGTTCGGGAAATCCGCCGCTGGCAGGGTAGACAGCGAAAAACGGCTACGCCCGGAGCGCACCAGCATCCGTTCACCTTCCAGCTGCACGGCAATTTCCGCGCCTTCAGGCAGACCACGGCAGATATCAAAGAATTTGCGCGCCGGAACGGTCGTCGCTCCTGGCTCGTGTGGGTGAACCAGCGCAACGCGTGCCACCATTTCCATCTCGAGATCAGTACCGGTCAGCGACAACGTACCGTCAGCAACCTGTAACAGCAGATTACCGAGAATCGGTAGCGTAGGACGACCACCTAACGGACCGCTCACCTGTTGTAGCGGTTTTAATAAATGCTCACGTTCTACGGTAAATTTCATAGGTTTACGATGACAATGTTCTGATTAAATTTGAAAAATCTTCTTTGATATCGTGGCTCTCTTCACGCAACTGCTCGATCTTACGGCAGGCATGAAGCACCGTCGTGTGGTCACGCCCACCAAACGCATCGCCAATCTCTGGCAGACTGTGGTTAGTCAGCTCTTTCGCTAGCGCCATCGCCATCTGGCGCGGACGCGCCACCGAGCGGGATCGACGCTTGGAAAGGAGATCCGCGACTTTGATCTTGTAGTACTCCGCCACCGTCTTCTGAATATTGTCGATGGTGACCAGTTTTTCCTGCAATGCCAGCAAGTCGCGCAGCGCCTCACGCACGAAGTCGATGGTGATCGCCCGTCCGGTAAAGTTGGCGTTAGCAATAACGCGGTTCAGCGCCCCTTCCAGCTCACGTACGTTAGATCGTAGACGCTTGGCGATAAAGAACGCCACTTCACCCGGCAAACGAATGTCATTTTCGTCGGCCTTTTTCATCAGGATCGCCACACGGGTTTCCAGCTCTGGCGGTTCGATCGCCACAGTCAGTCCCCAACCGAAGCGGGATTTCAAACGATCCTCAACGCCGTTGATCTCTTTCGGATAGCGATCCGAGGTGAGAATGATCTGTTGATTACCTTCCAGCAGGGCGTTGAAGGTGTGGAAAAACTCTTCCTGAGATCGTTCTTTATTAGCAAAAAACTGAATATCGTCGATCAGCAGTGCATCTACGGAACGGTAGTAGCGTTTAAACTCTTCGATCGCGTTGTTTTGCAGGGCTTTAACCATGTCCTGAACAAAGCGCTCGGAGTGCATATAAACCACTTTGGCATTCGGCTTGCGCGCCATAATGCCGTTACCCACCGCATGCAGCAGGTGAGTTTTACCCAGACCCGTGCCGCCATAAAGGAACAACGGGTTATAGGCACCGCCAGGGTTATCCGCCACCTGGCGAGCCGCCGCGCGCGCCAGTTGGTTAGATTTACCTTCAACGAAGTTATCAAACGTGTGTTTGACGTTTACGTTAGAACGATAGGTCGGTTCTGCCGGGGCCGGGACGTTATCCCAACCTGAGCGCGTAGAAGGCGCAGCACGTTGCGGCTGCGTTTGCGCCACCTGTGCAGGGGCCGCGACGTTGCTCGTCACTGCCGCTTGTGGCGTTTGCGTCACCGGTTTGGTGCCGACTTCAAAACGCAGCTGTGGGGCATCCGCTCCGCAGAAACTGGTTAGCAGTCCATTGATATTATTAAGGTACTTGTCCCGTACCCAATCGAGGACAAAACGGTTTGGCGCGTACAGGGCCAGCGTGTTATCGCTCAGTTCCGCCTGCAATGGGCGTATCCACATACTGAATTCTGTGGCTGGTAACTCATCCTGCAATCGGGCAAGACACTGCTGCCAAAGCGAAAGTGACACGGCGGACTCCACTCGAACAAAAGTCGATAATGACTAAGGCTGAAACATTCATGATTGTTGACGTACGTCGAAAAGACCCTGCTTGAGGGTGACGCACGAACCGCTGTCTGCGGTTATATGCCCGATCAAGATCCTGCAAAACGATCGGGACCGCGGATCATAGCCTAAACTGCGCAAGAGATCTTCTGTTTCTCACAGATTTTCCCTATTTATCCACAGGACTTTCCAGAACTCGCTAAGTGTAAACGATCCTGCCGCGAGGCGGGCACGATTTACGCCGCATATTGGAAAATTTAATGACCATAGACAAAAATTGGCTTAATCGATCTAATAAAGATCTAGGACGATCCTTGCGCTTTACCCATCAGCCCGTATAATCCTCCACCCGGCGCGCCATGCTGGTTTCCACTGGTGTGAGGTCGTACATTTTCCCTGCGAAAAGGTGCGGAAAAGCGCGGTAAATTAAGGAAAGAGAATTGACTCCGGTGTGTACAATTATTACAATCCGGCCTCTTTAATCACCCATGGCTTCGGTGTCCATCGTTTCATTTTTCGGCGGATATCCAATAAAGCCATTGAATTTATTCAAGTTTAGGTAGAAATCGCCATGAAACGCACTTTTCAACCGTCTGTACTGAAGCGCAACCGTTCTCACGGCTTCCGTGCTCGTATGGCTACTAAAAATGGTCGTCAGGTTCTGGCACGTCGTCGTGCTAAAGGCCGCGCTCGTCTGACCGTTTCTAAGTAATAAAGCTAACCCCTGAGTGGTTAAGCTCGCATTTCCCAGGGAGTTACGCTTGTTAACTCCCAGTCAATTCACATTCGTCTTCCAGCAGCCACAACGGGCTGGCACGCCGCAAATTACCATTCTCGGCCGCCTGAATTCGCTGGGGCATCCCCGTATCGGTCTTACAGTCGCCAAGAAAAACGTTCGACGCGCCCATGAACGCAATCGGATTAAACGTCTGACGCGTGAAAGCTTCCGTCTGCGCCAACATGAACTCCCGGCTATGGATTTCGTGGTGGTGGCGAAAAAAGGGGTTGCCGACCTCGATAACCGTGCTCTCTCGGAAGCGTTGGAAAAATTATGGCGCCGCCACTGTCGCCTGGCTCGCGGGTCCTGATAGCCCTCATTCGGGTCTATCAACGCCTGATTAGTCCGCTACTCGGGCCGCATTGTCGTTTCACTCCAACCTGTTCAAGCTACGGAATTGAGGCATTGCGCAGGTTTGGAGTGATAAAAGGCAGTTGGTTGACGGTGAAACGCGTATTAAAATGCCACCCTTTACACCCTGGTGGTGACGATCCCGTCCCGCCCGGACCATTTGATACCAGAGAACACTAACGATGGATTCGCAACGCAATCTTTTAGTCATCGCTTTGCTGTTCGTGTCTTTCATGATCTGGCAAGCCTGGGAGCAGGATAAAAACCCGCAACCTCAGGCCCAACAGACCACGCAGACAACGACCACCGCAGCGGGTAGCGCCGCCGACCAGGGCGTACCGGCCAGTGGCCAGGGGAAACTGATCTCGGTTAAGACCGACGTGCTTGATCTGACCATCAACACCCGTGGTGGTGATGTTGAGCAAGCTCTGCTGCCTGCTTACCCGAAAGAGCTGAACTCTACCCAGCAGTTCCAGCTGTTGGAAACTTCACCGCAGTTTATTTATCAGGCACAGAGCGGTCTGACCGGTCGTGATGGCCCGGATAACCCGGCTAACGGCCCGCGTCCGCTGTATAACGTTGAAAAAGACGCTTATGTGCTGGCTGAAGGTCAAAACGAACTGCAGGTGCCGATGACGTATACCGACGCGGCAGGCAACACGTTTACCAAAACGTTTGTCCTGAAACGTGGTGATTACGCTGTCAACGTCAACTACAACGTGCAGAACGCTGGCGAGAAACCGCTGGAAATCTCCTCGTTTGGTCAGTTGAAGCAATCCATCACTCTGCCACCGCATCTCGATACCGGAAGCAGCAACTTCGCACTGCACACCTTCCGTGGCGCGGCGTACTCCACGCCTGACGAGAAGTATGAGAAATACAAGTTCGATACCATTGCCGATAACGAAAACCTGAACATCTCTTCGAAAGGTGGTTGGGTGGCGATGCTGCAACAGTATTTCGCGACGGCGTGGATCCCGCATAACGACGGTACCAACAACTTCTATACCGCTAATCTGGGTAACGGCATCGTCGCTATCGGCTATAAATCTCAGCCGGTACTGGTTCAGCCTGGTCAGACTGGCGCGATGAACAGCACCCTGTGGGTTGGCCCGGAAATCCAGGACAAAATGGCAGCTGTTGCTCCGCACCTGGATCTGACCGTTGATTACGGTTGGTTGTGGTTCATCTCTCAGCCGCTGTTCAAACTGCTGAAATGGATCCATAGCTTTGTGGGTAACTGGGGCTTCTCCATTATCATCATCACCTTTATCGTTCGTGGCATCATGTACCCGCTGACCAAAGCGCAGTACACCTCCATGGCGAAGATGCGTATGCTGCAGCCGAAGATTCAGGCAATGCGTGAGCGTCTGGGCGATGACAAACAGCGTATCAGTCAGGAAATGATGGCGCTGTACAAAGCTGAGAAGGTTAACCCGCTGGGCGGCTGCTTCCCGCTGCTGATCCAGATGCCAATCTTCCTGGCGTTGTACTACATGCTGATGGGTTCCGTTGAACTGCGTCAGGCACCGTTTGCACTGTGGATCCACGACCTGTCGGCACAGGACCCGTACTACATCCTGCCGATCCTGATGGGCGTAACGATGTTCTTCATTCAGAAGATGTCGCCGACCACTGTGACCGACCCGATGCAGCAGAAGATCATGACCTTTATGCCGGTCATCTTCACCGTGTTCTTCCTGTGGTTCCCGTCAGGTCTGGTACTGTACTATATCGTCAGCAACCTGGTAACCATTATTCAGCAGCAGCTGATTTACCGTGGTCTGGAAAAACGTGGCCTGCATAGCCGCGAGAAGAAAAAATCCTGATTCGGTGAGTTTTCGCTAAAATAAGGGCGGTCAGTTGACCGCCTTTTTTCTTTTCGTAGGGCGGATAAGCACCGCGCATCCGCCACACAAAGCAACAGGAACATCATGAGCGATAATGACACTATCGTAGCCCAGGCCACGCCTCCGGGACGTGGCGGCGTTGGCATCCTGCGCATCTCCGGCTTCAAAGCCCGTGAAGTTGCCGAAACCGTGCTGGGTAAACTGCCTAAGCCGCGCTACGCCGATTATCTTCCGTTTAAAGACGCCGACGGCAGCGTGCTCGATCAGGGGATTGCGCTATGGTTCCCTGGCCCGAACTCGTTCACCGGCGAAGATGTGCTGGAACTGCAAGGTCATGGCGGTCCGGTGATCCTCGACCTGCTGTTAAAACGCATTCTGACCATTCCCGGCCTACGGATTGCTCGCCCTGGTGAGTTTTCCGAACGCGCGTTTCTTAACGATAAACTTGACTTAGCCCAGGCCGAGGCGATTGCCGATCTTATCGACGCCAGTTCGGAACAGGCGGCCCGTTCGGCACTTAACTCGCTGCAAGGCGCATTCTCCGCACGGGTTAATCATCTGGTAGAAGCCCTCACCCACTTGCGCATTTACGTCGAAGCGGCAATTGATTTCCCTGATGAAGAGATCGATTTCCTCTCCGACGGCAAAATTGAAGCCCAGCTTAATGACGTGATGGCCGATCTCGATGCAGTGCGTGCTGAAGCACGTCAGGGTAGTTTGTTGCGCGAAGGGATGAAAGTAGTGATTGCCGGACGTCCTAATGCCGGTAAATCGAGCCTGTTAAACGCGCTGGCGGGCCGTGAAGCGGCAATCGTAACCGATATCGCCGGAACCACGCGTGACGTGCTGCGTGAGCATATCCACATTGACGGAATGCCGCTGCATATCATCGACACTGCCGGGCTACGTGAGGCCAGTGACGAAGTGGAACGTATTGGTATCGAGCGCGCGTGGCAGGAAATTGAACAGGCCGACCGCGTGCTGTTTATGGTCGATGGCACCACGACAGACGCCGTTGATCCGGCAGAGATCTGGCCGGAATTTATCGCCCGTCTGCCCGCGAAACTGCCGATCACCGTGGTACGCAATAAAGCCGATATCACCGGCGAAACGCTGGGAATGAGTGAAGTGAACGGTCACGCGTTAATTCGTCTCTCGGCAAGGACTGGTGAAGGCGTGGACGTGCTGCGTAACCATCTCAAACAGAGCATGGGCTTTGACACCAATATGGAAGGCGGCTTCCTGGCGCGCCGTCGCCACTTACAGGCGCTGGAACAGGCAGCGGAGCATTTGCAGCAAGGTAAAGCGCAACTGTTGGGAGCCTGGGCAGGTGAACTGCTGGCGGAAGAGTTGCGCCTGGCACAGCAGAACTTAAGCGAAATCACCGGGGAATTTACTTCAGACGACCTGCTGGGGCGGATTTTCTCCAGCTTCTGTATTGGTAAGTAACCGCGCTTACGAAGCCGTATTCTGACTGTCAGATGCGGCTTCGCTTCATTGTTAGCACTCCTGTTATGCCTCAACCCTTTTTTAAACATTAAAATTCTTACGTAATTTATAATCTTTAAAAAAAGCATTTAATACTGCTCCCCGAACGATTGTGATTCGATTCACATTTAAACAATTTCAGAATAGACAAAAATTCTGAGTGTAATAATGTAGCGGCGTGTCTTTCGAGGATAAGTGCATTATGAATATCTTACATGTATGTGTGACCTCAAAATGGTTCAATATCGACAATAAGATTGTCGATCACCGCCCTTAATTTACCCTTCTGTAGCCATCACCAGAGCCAAACCGATTAGATTCAATGTGATCGATTAGTTTGCTATATCTTAATTTTGCCTTTTGCAAAGGCCATCTCTCGTTTATTTACTTATTTTAGTAAATGATGGTGCTTGTATATATACATGGTGAATTAATGGATATTGCAGATGTAATATTCACAGGGATCACTGTAATTAAAATAAATGAAGGATTATGTAATGGAAAACTTTAAACATCTCCCTGAACCGTTCCGCATTCGTGTTATTGAGCCAGTAAAACGTACTACTCGCGCTTATCGTGAAGAAGCAATTATTAAATCCGGTATGAACCCGTTCCTGCTGGATAGCGAAGATGTGTTTATCGATTTACTGACCGACAGCGGCACCGGGGCGGTAACCCAAAGTATGCAGGCAGCGATGATGCGCGGCGACGAAGCCTACAGCGGCAGCCGCAGCTACTATGCGTTAGCCGAGTCAGTGAAAAATATCTTTGGTTATCAATATACTATTCCGACTCACCAGGGCCGTGGCGCAGAGCAAATCTATATTCCGGTACTGATTAAAAAACGCGAGCAGGAAAAAGGCCTGGATCGCAGCAAAATGGTGGCATTCTCTAACTATTTCTTTGATACCACGCAGGGCCATAGCCAGATTAACGGCTGTACCGTGCGTAACGTCTATATCAAAGAAGCCTTCGATACGGGCGTGCGTTACGACTTTAAAGGCAACTTTGACCTCGAAGGATTAGAACGCGGTATTGAAGAAGTTGGCCCGAATAACGTGCCGTATATCGTTGCAACCATCACCAGTAACTCTGCAGGTGGTCAGCCGGTTTCACTGGCAAACTTAAAAGCGATGTACAGCATCGCGAAGAAATACGATATTCCGGTGGTAATGGACTCCGCACGCTTTGCTGAAAACGCCTATTTCATCAAGCAGCGTGAAGCAGAATACAAAGACTGGACCATCGAGCAGATCACCCGCGAAACCTACAAATATGCCGATATGCTGGCGATGTCCGCCAAGAAAGATGCGATGGTGCCGATGGGCGGCTTGCTGTGCATGAAAGACGACAGCTTCTTTGATGTGTACACCGAGTGCAGAACCCTTTGCGTGGTGCAGGAAGGCTTCCCGACATATGGCGGCCTGGAAGGCGGCGCGATGGAGCGTCTGGCGGTAGGTCTGTATGACGGCATGAATCTCGACTGGCTGGCTTATCGTATCGCGCAGGTACAGTATCTGGTCGATGGTCTGGAAGAGATTGGCGTTGTCTGCCAGCAGGCGGGCGGTCACGCGGCATTCGTTGATGCCGGTAAACTGCTGCCGCATATCCCGGCAGACCAGTTCCCGGCACAGGCGCTGGCGTGCGAGCTGTATAAAGTCGCCGGTATCCGTGCGGTAGAAATTGGCTCTTTCCTGTTAGGCCGCGATCCGAAAACCGGTAAACAACTGCCATGCCCGGCTGAACTGCTGCGTTTAACCATTCCGCGCGCAACATATACTCAAACACATATGGACTTCATTATTGAAGCCTTTAAACATGTAAAAGAGAACGCGGCGAATATTAAAGGATTAACCTTTACCTACGAACCAAAAGTATTGCGTCACTTCACCGCAAAACTGAAAGAAGTTTAATTAATACTACAGAGTGGCTATAAGGATGTTAGCCACTCTCTTACCCTACATCCTCAATAACAAAAATAGCCTTCCTCTAAAGGTGGCATCATGACTGATCAAGCTGAAAAAAAGCACTCTGCATTTTGGGGTGTTATGGTTATAGCAGGTACAGTAATTGGTGGAGGTATGTTTGCTTTACCTGTTGATCTTGCCGGTGCCTGGTTTTTCTGGGGTGCCTTTATCCTTATCATTGCCTGGTTTTCAATGCTTCATTCCGGGTTATTGTTATTAGAAGCAAATTTAAATTATCCTGTCGGCTCCAGTTTTAACACCATCACCAAAGATTTAATAGGTAACACCTGGAACATTATCAGCGGTATTACCGTTGCCTTCGTTCTCTATATCCTCACTTATGCCTATATCTCTGCTAATGGTGCGATCATTAGTGAAACGATATCAATGAATTTGGGCTATCACGCTAATCCACGTATTGTCGGGATCTGCACAGCCATTTTCGTTGCCAGCGTATTGTGGATAAGTTCGTTAGCCGCCAGTCGCATTACCTCATTGTTCCTCGGGCTGAAGATTATCTCCTTTGTGATCGTGTTTGGTTCTTTCTTCTTCCAGGTCGATTACTCCATCCTGCGCGATGCCACCAGCACCACTGCGGGAACGTCTTACTTCCCGTATATCTTTATGGCTTTGCCGGTGTGTCTGGCGTCATTTGGTTTCCACGGCAATATTCCCAGCCTGATTATTTGCTATGGCAAACGCAAAGATAAGTTAATCAAAAGCGTGGTATTTGGTTCGCTGCTGGCGCTGGTGATTTATCTCTTCTGGCTCTATTGCACGATGGGGAATATTCCGCGCGAAAGCTTTAAGGCGATAATCTCCTCAGGCGGCAACGTTGATTCGCTGGTGAAATCGTTCCTCGGCACCAAACAGCACGGCATTATCGAGTTTTGCCTGCTGGTGTTCTCTAACTTAGCTGTTGCCAGTTCGTTCTTTGGTGTCACGCTGGGGTTGTTCGATTATCTGGCGGACCTGTTTAAGATTGATAACTCCCACGGCGGGCGTTTCAAAACCGTGCTGTTAACCTTCCTGCCACCTGCGTTGTTGTATCTGATCTTCCCGAACGGCTTTATTTACGGGATCGGCGGTGCCGGGCTGTGCGCCACCATCTGGGCGGTCATTATTCCCGCAGTGCTTGCAATCAAAGCTCGCAAGAAGTTTCCCAATCAGATGTTCACGGTCTGGGGCGGCAATCTTATTCCGGCGATTGTCATTCTCTTTGGTATAACCGTGATTTTGTGCTGGTTCGGCAACGTCTTTAACGTGTTACCTAAATTTGGCTAAATCCTTCAAGAAGCCAGCCATTCGCTGGCTTCTTGCCTCTCAGGAAATCACTTATGTCCAAATGGCAACTCGCCTTATCCTCCTTCACCACGTATGCTTTGCGTCACCTTACTATCAGGACGCTTTAGCCCATGTCCCGCTTTTTGATTTGTAGTTTTGCCCTGGTTTTACTTTATCCCGCCGGGATTGATATGTACCTCGTTGGTTTACCGCGCATCGCCGCCGATCTCAATGCCAGCGAAGCGCAGTTGCATATTGCGTTCTCCGTATATCTGGCGGGGATGGCAGCTGCGATGCTATTTGCCGGTAAAGTGGCCGATCGTTCAGGGAGAAAGCCGGTCGCCATACCCGGCGCGGCGCTATTTATTATTGCCTCGGTGTTCTGTTCACTGGCTGAAACCAGCACGTTATTTCTTGCAGGCCGATTTCTACAGGGGTTGGGCGCAGGCTGTTGTTACGTGGTGGCGTTCGCCATTTTGCGCGACACGCTGGATGATCGACGTCGGGCTAAAGTGCTGTCATTACTCAACGGTATTACCTGCATCATTCCGGTGTTAGCGCCAGTGCTCGGACATCTGATTATGCTTAAATTCCCGTGGCAGAGTCTGTTCTGGGCGATGGCAATGATGGGCATCGCGGTACTGATGTTGTCTTTGTTTATTTTAAAAGAAACGCGCCCAGCGTCCCCCGCTGCTTCGGACAAACCACGAGAAAATAGCAAGTCGCTGCTTAATCGTTTTTTCCTCAGCCGTGTTGTTATCACCACCCTCAGCGTTTCGGTGATCCTCACTTTCGTCAATACATCGCCGGTATTGCTGATGGAAATCATGGGGTTTGAGCGCGGAGAATACGCCACCATTATGGCGCTGACCGCTGGCGTCAGCATGACCTTTTCATTCTCGACGCCATTTGCGCTGGGAATTTTTAAGCCACGTACGTTGATGATCACCTCGCAGGTGTTATTCCTTGCGGCGGGGATCACCCTTGCCGTTTCACCTTCCCATGCGGTTTCTCTGTTTGGTATCACGCTGATTTGCGCCGGTTTCTCGGTAGGTTTTGGCGTAGCGATGAGTCAGGCGTTAGGACCATTTTCATTACGCGCGGGCGTAGCCAGCTCGACCTTAGGTATTGCGCAGGTTTGCGGTTCGTCACTGTGGATTTGGCTGGCCGCGGTGGTTGGTATCGGCGCATGGAATATGCTGATCGGGATTCTGATTGCCTGTAGCATAGTGAGCCTGTTGCTGATTATGTTCGTCGCGCCTGGACGCCCCGTTGCCGCTCATGAAGAAATCCATCACCACGCTTGATCTCAATCTGCTGCTCTGTCTGCAACTGCTGATGCAGGAGCGCAGCGTGACCAAAGCGGCGAAGCGGATGAACGTGACCCCTTCAGCGGTGAGTAAGTCGCTGGCAAAGTTAAGAGCGTGGTTTGACGACCCGCTCTTTGTGAACTCACCGCTGGGGCTGTCGCCCACACCGCTAATGGTCAGCATGGAGCAAAATCTGGCGGAATGGATGCAAATGAGCAATCTGCTGCTGGATAAACCGCACCACCAGACACCGCGCGGCCTGAAGTTTGAGTTGGCGGCGGAATCGCCGCTGATGATGATCATGCTTAATGCGCTGTCGAAACGGATCTACCAACGTTACCCGCAGGCGACCATCAAACTACGTAACTGGGATTACGATTCCTTAGATGCCATTACTCGTGGTGAAGTGGATATTGGTTTTTCCGGTCGCGAAAGCCATCCTCGCTCGCGGGAGCTGTTAAGCTCGCTACCGTTAGCCATTGATTATGAAGTGCTGTTTAGTGATGTACCCTGCGTCTGGTTACGCAAAGATCATCCGGCACTGCATGAAACGTGGAATCTGGACACCTTTTTACGTTATCCGCATATCAGCATTTGCTGGGAACAGAGCGACACCTGGGCGCTGGACAATGTGTTACAGGAGCTGGGGCGCGAACGCACGATTGCTATGAACCTGCCGGAATTCGAGCAGTCACTGTTTATGGCAGCGCAACCCGACAATCTGCTACTGGCGACCGCGCCGCGCTACTGTCAGTACTACAATCAACTCCATCAACTGCCGTTGGTTGCTCTTCCTCTCCCGTTTGACGAAAGCCAGCAAAAAAAGCTGGAAGTTCCTTTTACCCTGCTGTGGCATAAACGGAACAGCCATAATCCGAAGATCGTCTGGTTACGGGAAACCATTAAAAACCTTTACGCGTCGATGGCATAACCGAATCGTATGAAACGCGACCCAATTTCACAATAAAATGTAAAAAAGTTGTAATAAGCTTGTCTGAATCGAACTTTTAGCCGCTTTAGTCTGTCCATCATTCCAGTAAATGATTACTCTTGTATTCATAATGGACCATTAAGCATGGAGCGAAAAATGGCGACTCACTTTGCCCGAGGGATTTTAACGGAAGGACATCTGATTTCTGTTCGTCTCCCCTCCCAGTGTCATCAAGAAGCCCGAAACATTCCCCCTCATCGTCAAAGCCGTTTTCTGGCGTCCAGAGGTTTACTCGCAGAACTGATGTTCATGCTGTATGGCATTGGCGAATTGCCGGAAATCGTCACCCTGCCGAAAGGTAAACCGGTTTTCAGTGATAAAAATTTGCCTTCGTTTTCTATTTCCTATGCCGGGAATATGGTTGGCGTGGCGTTAACAACCGAAGGTGAATGTGGCCTCGATATGGAACTACAGCGTGCGACGCGCGGGTTTCATAGCCCACACGCGCCCGATAACCACACCTTTTCCAGCAATGAATCGCTATGGATCAGTAAACAAAACGATCCTAACGAAGCGCGGGCGCAGCTCATTACGCTGCGCCGAAGCGTGCTAAAACTAACCGGTGATGTTTTGAATGACGATCCGCGCGATCTGCAGCTGCTGCCCATTGCCGGACGCCTGAAATGTGCTCATGTAAATCATGTAGAAGCGTTATGCGACACGGAGGACGTGCTGGTGTGGTCCGTGGCGGTCACGCCCGCGATTGAAAAGCTCAGTGTCTGGGAGTTAGATGGCAAACACAGCTGGAAAAGCCTGCCGGATATTCACAGCCGCGCCAACAATCCTACCAGCCGGATGATGCGTTTTGCCCAGCTCTCTACCGTGAAGTCTTTTTCGCCAAATTGATAGACAACCACAGGAGTCATTATGTCTGAAAAATTGCAGGTGGTTACGTTACTGGGGAGCCTGCGCAAAGGCTCATTTAATGGCATGGTTGCACGTACCCTGCCGAAAATTGCTCCGGCGAGCATGGAAGTCAATGCGTTACCTTCCATTGCCGACATTCCCCTGTATGACGCTGACGTACAGCAGGAAGAAGGTTTTCCAGCAACGGTTGAAGCTCTGGCGGAACAGATCCGTCAGGCTGACGGTGTGGTGATCGTCACGCCGGAATATAACTACTCGGTACCGGGTGGGCTGAAAAATGCCATCGACTGGCTTTCCCGCCTGCCGGATCAACCGCTGGCCGGTAAACCGGTGTTGATTCAGACCAGCTCAATGGGCGTGATTGGCGGCGCGCGCTGTCAGTATCACCTGCGCCAGATTCTGGTTTTCCTCGATGCAATGGTGATGAACAAGCCGGAATTTATGGGCGGCGTGATTCAGAACAAAGTTGATCCGCAAACCGGAGAAGTGATTGATCAGGGTACGCTGGACCACCTGACCGGGCAATTGACCGCATTTGGTGAGTTTATTCAGCGAGTTAAGATCTAAATAAAAAACCCGCCAGTAATCATGCATGGCGGGTTTTTAATGCGCTATCGATTTTAATGAGCGTCGATAAATACAATCTTCAGGATAAACAGCAGCGCAACGATGATTACGCACGGGCTAAGGTCACGCAGACGCCCGGTACCAATCTTCATCACGCAGTAGGAGATAAAGCCCAGCGCAATACCTTCGGTAATCGAAAAGCTGAACGGCATCATCACGGCGGTAATAAACGCCGGAACAGATTCAGTAAGATCCTGCCAGTTCACGCGAGCAAGACTTGAGGTCATCAACACGCCAACGTAGATCAACGCGCCAGCTGCAGCGTAGCCTGGCACCATTCCCGCCAGCGGCGACAGAAAGATAACCAGCAGGAACAGCAGACCAACAACCACTGCCGTCAGACCGGTACGACCGCCAACCGATACGCCGGAAGAGGACTCAATATAAGCCGTAACGGAAGAAGTACCGATAAACGAACCGGTCACGGAAGAGATACTGTCGACATACAGCGCCTGCTTCATGCGCGGGAATTTCCCCTTCTCATCCGCCAGACCTGCTTTATCGGTCACGCCAATCAGCGTACCGGAGGAGTCAAACAAGTTGACCAACATGAAAGAGAAAATCACCCCTGCCAGCCCGAGGTTAAACGACCCGGCTAAATCTACATGACCCACAACTGTCATTACGCTCGGCGGCGCAGAAACGATGCCATTGTAGTGCACATCACCCAGCATCCAGCCCAGCAGCGTCGTCACCACGATAGAAACCAGCACCGCTGCGTGAATGTTGCGCGAGGCCAGAATAGCAATGATGAAAAAGCCGAGGATACCCAGAAGTACGCTGTGAGAAGTCAGATTACCGATGCTCACCAGCGTTTCCGAGTTAGCGACAATCACACCTGCGTTTTTCAGCCCCATCATGCCGATAAACAGGCCGATACCGCTGGTAATACCCACACGCAGACTTACCGGAATGTTAGCAATCATCCAGTAACGAACGCGGAAAATGGTCAAAAGAAGCAGTCCGACAGCGCCCCAGAAGATTGCGCCCATACCGATCTGCCACGGCAGCCCCATTGCCTGGACAACCACAAAAGCGAAAAAGGCGTTAAGCCCCATCGCAGGAGCCAGCGCCACCGGAAGGTTTGCAAACAATCCCATCATAATGCTACCGAAAGCAGCAATCAGACAGGTTGTTACGAAGACGGCACTGGTGTCCATGCCAGCAACGCCCAGAATTTGTGGGTTAACAAATACGATGTAGACCATCGTCAGGAAGGTGGTGAACCCGGCAATCACTTCAGTTCGTGCCGTAGTACCATGTTCGCGCAGTTTAAAAACGCGTTCCAGCATCCTCTGACCAGAAGTCTGGGTGGTATGTTGATGACTCATTATCTATTTCCGAACAAGGAGGGAAAATCCGTCGCTATCGTATACCAAAATGCGACAATAGGCGCGTTTGTGAGAGACTTTTTTATTGGATTTACTTATACGGCAACGATTGCGTTGCGCAAATCGGCTCTACGAAAACGTTAAACTGATTAAAAAGGAAAGGCATGTCCCGGATAGAAGCGGTATTTTTCGACTGCGACGGTACGCTGGTCGACAGTGAAGTCATTTGCTCCCGCGCATATGTAACGATGTTTCAGGAATTTGGTATTACGCTCGATCCTGAAGAGGTATTCAAACGTTTCAAAGGTGTAAAACTGTACGAAATTATCGATATTGTTTCCCTTGAACATGGTGCTACGTTAGCGAAAACAGAAGCTGAACACGTTTACCGTGCAGAAGTCGCTCGGCTGTTCGATTCAGAACTGGAAGCCATCGAAGGGGCTGGAGCGCTCCTGTCAGCGATCACTGCGCCAATGTGTGTGGTATCTAACGGCCCAAATAACAAAATGCAGCATTCTATGGGCAAGCTGAATATGTTGCACTACTTCCCGGATAAACTGTTCAGCGGCTACGATATTCAGCGCTGGAAGCCAGACCCGGCGTTAATGTTCCATGCGGCAAAAGCGATGAATGTAAATGTAGAAAACTGCATTCTGGTTGATGACTCAGTTGCCGGTGCGCAATCTGGTATCGACGCAGGTATGGAAGTGTTCTACTTCTGCGCCGACCCGCACAATAAGCCGATCGTTCACCCGAAAGTCACCACCTTTACCCATCTTTCGCAGTTACCGGAACTGTGGAAAGCGCGTGGTTGGGATATTACGGCATAGTTCTTCACACTCCCTTCACTTACCCCGCTTAAATTGGCGCTCAAAGGTAAGTAAAGGGAGTTTGATATGTCTGTTTCACGTCGGGTAATACATCACGGACTTTATTTTGCGGTTTTAGGACCGTTAATTGGTGTTCTGTTTCTTGTCCTCTACATATTCTTCGCAAAAGAACCGCTGGTTCTTTTGGTAATAATACAGGTACTTCCATTGTTTATTACTACGGGAGCTATTCCTGCATTGTTAACCGGCGTGATGGTCGCCTGTCTGCCGGAAAAGATCGGGTCACAGAAAAATTATCGTTGTCTGGCTGGTGGCATAGGTGGCGTCGTTATCACCGAGATCTATTGTGCAGTTATTGTACATATTAAGGGCATGGCTTCCTCGGAGTTGTTTGAAAACATTCTTTCTGGTGACAGTCTCGTTGTCCGCATCATTCCTGCATTGCTGGCAGGTGTGGTGATGAGCAGAATCATTACCCGTCTGCCCGGATTGGATATTTCATGTCCTGAAACAGACTCTTTAAGTTAAGCGGGATACTTTATCTTTGGGCTACTCAAAAGCAGACAGGATGTTACTATGACTCAAAATATCAGGCCGTTACCCCAATTCAAATATCATCCCAAGCCACTGGAAACAGGCGCATTTGAACAGGATAAAACCGTAGAGTGCGATTGCTGTGAACAACAGACGTCAGTTTATTACTCGGGTCCCTTTTATTGCGTTGATGAAGTTGAACATCTCTGTCCGTTGTGTATTGCGGACGGTTCTGCTGCTGAAAAGTTTGCAGGTAGTTTTCAGGATGATGCCAGCATAGAAGGTGTTGAATTTGAGTATGATGAAGAGGACGAATTTGCCGGTATTAAGAACACATATCCTGATGAAATGCTGAAAGAGTTGGTTGAACGCACGCCAGGTTATCATGGATGGCAACAGGAATTCTGGCTTGCGCATTGTGGCGATTTCTGTGCTTTTATCGGCTATGTGGGCTGGAA
>NZ_JBQZXC010000031.1:0-35240 GCF_053555815.1 Shigella sp. SIG6
AACAGAGGCGGAACAATGGCGCTGCCGAATGCCAGACGCAGCCAGTCAGCCAGATTTTGCAAGGGGTTATACCACGGCAGCAATTTACGTAGCAGCACTGCCCCGACCACGGCTTCAACAATATTGATGGTCGTCCAGGTCATGTTCAGCGAGCTGGTGGAAAAAAGCAGGATGGATGCGGCGATATTTCCCAGCGAACAGCTCAGCGCAATTCCCGGCCACATGCGCCCGGCATGGCGATAAAACGCCACCATCATGATGGACGTCGGGAACCACAGTGGGGCGAGTTGGGTGCCAAACTGCGAAAGCTCAAGCGAGACAAGGGTAAAGATAAACGAGACTAAACCTAAACTGACCAGGTGAAGCAGCGGGTGGGGCAGGGCAATTAATACATGCTGTGATTGTTTGCTTATTACCGCTTTATCCGCAAGGCCAGGTCGCCAGTATTCGTTTCTGTGTTTATGCTAGTACAAAAGTTTTACATTTTATATGCGAATTGCTCATAAAGTGACGTAAAGGCGGATAATTTGCGCAACTGCGTATAACATTTTTTACCTTACATAAAACTGATCAACGTAATTTGCCACCGGGAATTCTTTGTCAACAATTAACTCTGAGCGCGCGGCAACGCTATTCGACTGGTATCAGACGGATGAAATCCCTATAATTGCCGCGTTTGGCGCTTCGTCGCCCCCTTCCTAACATCCAGGTTAATCAGGTCGCTAAATATATGACTGATCAGTCTCATCAGTGCGTCATTATCGGTATCGCTGGCGCATCGGCTTCCGGCAAGAGTCTTATTGCCAGTACCCTTTATCGTGAATTACGTGAGCAAGTCGGTGATGAACACATCGGCGTAATTCCCGAAGACTGCTATTACAAAGATCAAAGCCATCTGTCGATGGAAGAACGCGTTAAGACCAACTACGACCATCCCAGCGCGATGGATCACAGCCTGTTGCTTGAGCATTTACAAGCGTTGAAACGCGGCTCGGCAATTGACCTGCCGGTTTACAGCTATGTTGAACATACGCGTATGAAAGAAACGGTGACGGTTGAGCCGAAGAAGGTCATCATTCTCGAAGGCATTTTGTTACTGACGGATGCGCGTTTGCGTGACGAACTTAACTTCTCCATTTTCGTTGATACCCCGCTGGATATCTGCCTGATGCGCCGCATCAAGCGTGACGTTAACGAGCGTGGGCGTTCAATGGATTCCGTGATGGCGCAATATCAAAAAACCGTGCGCCCGATGTTCCTGCAATTCATTGAGCCTTCTAAACAATATGCGGACATTATCGTGCCGCGCGGCGGGAAAAACCGCATCGCGATCGATATATTGAAAGCGAAAATAAGTCAGTTCTTTGAATAAGCTTGATAAATTGTGTACCGTTCAGTGATAAGCTGGTATGCCCTTGACGTAATTGGCGTTAAGGGAGTGATGCGCGAAAGGAGAAAATGCCATGCGTCTGTGTGACCGAGATATTGAAGCCTGGCTTGATGAAGGCCGTTTGTCGATCAACCCACGTCCGCCAGTGGAGCGTATTAACGGCGCGACGGTGGATGTACGCCTGGGCAATAAATTTCGTACCTTCCGTGGTCACACGGCAGCGTTTATCGATCTGAGCGGTCCCAAAGATGAAGTGAGCGCCGCGCTTGACCGCGTGATGAGCGATGAGATCGTTCTCGACGAGGGCGAGGCGTTCTATCTTCACCCAGGAGAGCTGGCGCTGGCGGTGACGCTGGAGTCGGTGACGCTGCCAGCCGATCTGGTGGGCTGGCTGGACGGGCGTTCCTCTTTGGCGCGTCTGGGGCTGATGGTGCACGTCACCGCGCACCGTATCGATCCGGGCTGGTCTGGTTGCATTGTGCTGGAGTTCTACAACTCCGGTAAGCTGCCGCTGGCGCTGCGTCCGGGCATGTTAATTGGTGCGCTGAGCTTTGAGCCGCTTTCCGGCCCGGCGGCGCGACCTTACAACCGCCGTGAAGATGCGAAATATCGCAACCAGCAGGGCGCGGTAGCCAGCCGAATCGATAAAGACTAATTCAGGCCCATTGAGGATACCATGAGACGATTTCTGACGACGCTGATGATACTCCTGGTCGTGCTGGTGGCCGGGTTATCTGCGTTAGTGTTGCTGGTGAATCCGAATGATTTCCGCGACTATATGGTCAAGCAAGTTGCTGCACGTAGCGGTTATCAATTGCAGCTCGACGGGCCACTGCGTTGGCACGTCTGGCCGCAGCTTAGTATCCTCTCCGGGCGAATGTCTCTCACCGCCCAGGGCGCAAGCCAGCCACTGGTTCGCGCCGACAACATGCGTCTGGACGTGGCGCTTTTACCACTACTGAGTCATCAACTGAGCGTTAAGCAGGTGATGCTAAAAGGGGCAGTGATCCAACTGACGCCGCAGACGGAAGCGGTGCGCAGTGAAGACGCTCCGGTTGCACCGCGCGACAATACCTTGCCGGATCTGTCAGACGATCGCGGATGGTCGTTTGATATATCCAGTCTTAAGGTGGCGGACAGCGTTCTGGTGTTCCAGCATGAAGATGACGAGCAGGTGACAATCCGCAATATCCGCCTGCAAATGGAACAAGATCCCCAACATCGTGGCTCATTTGAGTTCTCCGGGCGGGTTAATCGCGATCAGCGCGATCTCACGATATCCCTTAACGGTACGGTAGATGCTTCTGATTATCCACATGATTTAACAGCGGCTATTGAACAAATTAACTGGCAGTTGCAGGGTGCCGATTTACCAAAACAAGGTATTCAGGGGCAGGGGAGTTTCCAGTCCCAGTGGCAGGAGTCACATAAACGCCTTTCATTTAACCAAATTAGTTTGATCGCCAATGACAGTACGCTGAGCGGGCAAGCACAGGTCACGCTGACAGAGAAACCGGAATGGCAGCTGAGACTGCAATTCCCGCAACTGAATCTTGACAACCTCATCCCGCTTAATGAAACCGCGAATGGTGAAAACGGTGCCGCGCAGCAGGGGCAGAGCCAATCAACGTTGCCGCGCCCGGTCATTTCTTCGCGTATTGATGAACCGGCCTATCAGGGACTGCAAGGCTTTACAGCTGATATTTTGTTGCAGGCCAGTAACGTGCGCTGGCGCGGAATGAATTTTACAGATGTTGCCACGCAAATGACCAACAAGTCGGGTTTGCTGGAAATTACTCAACTGCAGGGCAAGCTTAACGGTGGAAAGGTTTCACTGCCGGGCACGCTGGACGCGACATCAATAAATCCGCGGATAAACTTCCAGCCACGGCTGGAGAACGTTGAGATTGGTACCATTCTGAAGGCGTTTAACTATCCGATTTCGTTGACCGGAAAAATGTCACTGGCTGGTGATTTCTCCGGTGCTGACATAGATGCCGACGCATTCCGCCACAACTGGCAAGGGCAGGCGCATGTTGAGATGACCGACACACGTATGGAAGGGATGAACTTCCAGCAGATGATTCAGCAAGCGGTAGAGCGTAATGGCGGTGATGTGAAGGCCGCTGAAAACTTCGATAACGTGACGCGGCTTGACCGCTTTACCACCGATTTGACGTTGAAGGATGGCGTCGTGACGTTAAACGACATGCAAGGTCAATCGCCTGTGCTGGCGCTGACAGGGGAAGGCATGTTGAATCTGGCAGATCAAACCTGCGACACCCAGTTTGATATTCGGGTCGTGGGTGGCTGGAACGGGGAAAGCAAACTGATTGATTTCCTCAAAGAAACGCCAGTACCGCTGCGGGTTTATGGCAACTGGCAGCAACTCAATTACAGCCTGCAAGTGGATCAGTTACTGCGCAAACATCTACAGGACGAAGCGAAACGTCGCCTGAATGACTGGGCCGAGCGGAATAAAGATTCCCGCAATGGCAAAGATGTGAAGAAGTTGCTGGAGAAGATGTAGGTTACCAGGTGACCTGTCCTGTAGGCCTGATAAGACGCGTAAAGCGTCGCATCAGGCGTTCACGGCGGCACTATTATATTCTGAATATGTAAGATCGAAGGCTGTTCCGTTCACTTGATGTTCCTCGCTACTATGGAACGCTCAAGCCGGTGAACGTGCCAGGGTGGCTCAATCTCCACCACCCTGGCAACCCGGGCTCCCGGCGGTAAATCGCCGCTGGCGCGGTTCCCTCATCTTATTCCTTTCGGCTATCGGGTACGGGCGCGAGGTAACATCCCTGTAAAACGCGCCCTCAGCCCACATCCATGTGGGCTGCCCCAGCCTACAGGAAACGATTCGGCGATTTACAGCCGGACCCACACCCCCGCTGTGATGTCCGTTTACCACAGACAACGCTTCATTGCTGAAGTTATAAGGCGTTACGCAGCATTGGGTAAAATGGCCGATACCATCACACCGCGTACTCCATCTCGCCATCCTTACGCAGCGGTATAATCTGCACCTTCTGCACGCGATGGCTTTCCACCTGCAACGTTTTAAGCAAATAATCCCCCACCTGAACTTCTTCGCCAGGTTTTGGAATACGCTGCAAATACTCCATCAACAGCCCGGCAATGGTGTGATATTCACGTTTTTCATCCAGCGGCAGCGGCACATATTGCACCAGATCCTCCAGCGGCATATGACCATTCGCCGTCCAGGAACCGTCCGCATTCTTCTGAATATCATGGCGGGCGTCGATCTCTTCCACTTCGTTCGGTAAGTTACCGGCAATGGTTTCAGTGACGTCACTTAATGTCACAATCCCTTCCACCGAGCCAAACTCATCCACCACAAAAGCAAAGTGCGTGCGGGCATTACGGAACTGCTCCAGGGCTGGTAACAACGGCAAGGTTTCCGGGAACACCAGCGGCTGGCGAATCAACACCCGCAGGTTGAGCGGTTCGCCGCGCAGTGACTGTTGTAGCAGGTCGATAACGTGAACAACACCGAGCAAATCTTCTGCGTCATCACCGTCGGTAACCACCAGCCGCGTATGCTGATTTCGCTCCAGCAACTGGCGGATTTCTTCTTCCGGCGCGTTGAGATCGATATGCTCAATATCGTGGCGCGACGTCATAATGCTGCTGACGGTACGCTGGTTAAGATTAAGTACCCGCTCAATCATCCGCCGTTCCTGCGGATTAAAGATCTGCTGGTTTCCATGATCCACCAGCATGGACGCGGTTTCGGCGTCCAGTTCCGCATCTTCTTTTTGCCCGCTAAGCAGGCGCATTACCGCTTCGGTAGTCCGCTGGCGTAGCGTCTGATTAGCGGAAAGAAAACGTCGCCGGTTAAAGATAGCCAACTGATTGAGTGCCTCGATCATCACCGAGAAACCAATGGCAGCGTACAGGTAGCCTTTCGGAATGACGAAGCCGAAACCTTCTGCCACCAAGCTAAAGCCAATCATCAACAGGAAGCTTAAGCAGAGAATAACGATGGTCGGGTGACTGTTAACAAATTGCGTTAACGGCTTGCTGGCCATCAACATCAGGCTGATAGCGATAACCACGGCGGCCATCATGACCAGTAAATGGTCGACCATCCCGACGGCGGTAATCACTGAGTCGAGTGAGAAAATGGCGTCCAGTACCACAATTTGCGTCACCACGCCCCAGAACTTCGCACCTTTGCGTTGTGTGGGATTATTGCTGTCTTTCCCTTCCAGCCGTTCGTTCAGCTCCATCGTGGCTTTGAACAACAGGAAGAAACCACCAAACAGCATGATTAAGTCGCGGGCGCTAAAGGTAAACGAGCGGAAGCTGAACAGCGGTTGAGTCAGGGTGACCAGCCAGGAGATTGACGCCAGCAGTAACAGGCGCATTAACATCGCCAGCAGCAGCCCGGTAACCCGTGCGCGGTCGCGCTGCTTCGGCGGTAGTTTTTCGGCGAGGATGGCAATAAAGACCAGGTTATCAATGCCGAGGACCAGTTCGATCACAATCAGCGTGATTAACCCGGCCCAGATAGACGGATCGGCAATCCATTCCATAGTAAGTACAAAACCTATTCGTTGTATGACAAATGTCACAATTCGATCATGGATAAATCGGGGCAAAAATGCAATGTTGCAGCACTATTTATCTCATATTATTTGAGGGTAATAACCTCACATTATCCCTGAATTAAAAACGGTAATAATAAAACATTATTTAAGAAATATCGCATGTGGAGACGCAATATTAAATATTGTCAACCTAAAGAAACTCCTAAAAACCATATTGAATGACACTTAATATAACTCTTAAAAATAGCCAATTGCCGAATTGTTACCTTGCCTGCTATTCCGTTAGCTGTAACACTTCCTCCTGCATTATTGGCGAGCCAATATTCAATTACCATAATGTCACCTTATATTCGGAAGTTAATTTCCGCAATAACCCTTTCTCATCAACGATTGTATGCAGAGAGGGTTTGAAAAATTAAGCTCAATCAGTGTATTGGTAGCTAAAAAGCCAGGGGCGGTAGCGTGTCTGGATGCCTGAAAGACCAGTCTGAATTATTCTGTCAATAGCCTGCGGATGAAATCAATTTTTTTAGGACTGATGCCAGTTAAATTTTTATTCAATTAACCGCAAGGTAAATGTGCATGGCGACATTGCTATTAATAGTGCACAGGATAATTACTCTGCCAAAGTGATAAATAAACAATGATGAAATCCAAAATGAAATTGATGCCATTATTGGTGTCAGTAACCTTGATAAGCGGTTGCACAGTACTTCCGGGCAGCAATATGTCGACGATGGGCAAAGACGTCATCAAACAGCAGGACGCTGATTTCGATCTCGACAAAATGGTGAATGTTTATCCGCTGACCCCGCGCCTGATTGACCAATTACGCCCACGCCCGAATGTAGCGCGCCCCAATATGACGCTGGAAAGCGAGATCGCGAATTACCAGTATCGCGTCGGGCCGGGGGACGTTCTTAATGTCACCGTCTGGGATCACCCGGAACTCACCACGCCAGCTGGTCAGTACCGCAGCTCCAGCGACACCGGCAACTGGGTACAGCCTGACGGCACTATGTTTTACCCGTATATCGGCAAGGTTCACGTAGTCGGGAAAACGCTCGCTGAAATCCGCAGTGATATTACCGGGCGCTTAGCGACGTACATCGCTGACCCGCAGGTGGACGTTAATATCGCCGCCTTCCGCTCACAAAAGGCCTATATCTCAGGTCAGGTGAATAAATCCGGTCAACAGGCGATCACCAACGTACCACTGACCATTCTCGACGCCATCAACGCCGCAGGTGGCCTGACCGACACCGCTGACTGGCGCAACGTGGTGCTAACACACAATGGTCGTGAAGAACGCATTTCTTTACAGGCGCTGATGCAAAACGGCGACCTCAATCAGAACCGACTGCTTTATCCCGGCGATATTCTCTACGTGCCGCGTAATGATGATCTGAAAGTATTTGTGATGGGTGAAGTGAAGAAACAGAGCACCCTGAAAATGGACTTTAGCGGCATGACCCTGACTGAAGCTCTGGGCAATGCCGAAGGTATCGACATGACCACCTCCAACGCCAGCGGCATCTTTGTCATTCGTCCGCTGAAAGGCGAGGGCGGGCGTAACGGCAAGATTGCCAATATCTACCAGCTGGATATGTCCGATGCGACGTCGCTGGTGATGGCGACAGAATTCCGCCTGCAACCTTATGACGTGGTGTATGTCACCACCGCCCCGGTTTCCCGCTGGAACCGTCTGATCAATCAGTTGCTGCCAACTATTAGCGGTGTCCGTTACATGACGGATACAGCCAGCGACATTCATAACTGGTAATCGTCATGTTTAACAACATCTTAGTTGTCTGTGTCGGCAATATTTGCCGTTCCCCGATGGCGGAACGCTTACTGCAACGTTATCACCCGGAACTGAAAGTGGAGTCCGCTGGACTCGGCGCGCTGGTCGGTAAGGGCGCTGATCCTACCGCTATCAGCGTCGCCGCAGAACATCAACTGTCTCTGGAAGGCCACTGTGCACGACAAATCAGCCGCCGCCTGTGTCGCAACTATGACCTGATTTTGACCATGGATAAGCGCCATATCGAACGCTTATGCGAGATGGCACCGGAGATGCGCGGCAAAGTGATGCTGTTTGGTCACTGGGATAACGAATGTGAAATCCCCGATCCGTATCGCAAAAGCCGGGAAACGTTTGCAGCGGTGTACACATTACTTGAACGGTCTGCCCGCCAGTGGGCGCAGGCATTGAACGCAGAGCAGGTATAAGAATGACAGAAAAAGTAAAACAACATGCCGCTCCGGTAACGGGCAGTGATGAAATCGATATTGGTCGCCTGGTCGGCACCGTCATTGAAGCGCGCTGGTGGGTGATTGGCATCACCGCCGTATTTGCCCTCTGTGCCGTGGTTTACACTTTCTTCGCCACGCCGATTTATAGTGCCGACGCACTGGTACAAATCGAGCAAAACAGCGGCAATTCGCTGGTGCAGGATATCGGCTCGGCATTAGCCAACAAACCGCCTGCATCGGACGCCGAGATCCAGTTGATTCGTTCGCGTCTGGTGCTTGGTAAAACGGTGGACGATCTCGACCTCGATATTGCGGTGAGCAAAAACACGTTCCCGATTTTCGGGGCGGGCTGGGATCGCCTGATGGGGCGTCAGAACGAGACGGTGAAAGTGACTACCTTTAACCGCCCGAAAGAGATGGCGGATCAGGTGTTTACGCTTAATGTGCTGGATGACAAAAACTACACCCTGAGCAGTGATGGCGGCTTTAGCGCCCGTGGGCAAGCGGGCCAGATGCTGAAAAAAGAAGGCGTCACGCTGATGGTTGAAGCCATTCACGCCCGCCCGGGCAGTGAGTTTACCGTCACCAAATACTCCACGTTGGGGATGATCAACCAACTGCAAAACAGCCTGACGGTAACGGAGAACGGCAAAGACGCAGGCGTACTGAGCCTGACTTATACCGGTGAAGATCGCGAACAGATCCGCGACATTCTTAACAGCATCGCTCGTAACTATCAGGAACAAAATATTGAGCGCAAATCGGCGGAAGCGTCGAAAAGCCTCGCTTTCCTCGCGCAACAGTTACCGGAAGTACGTAGCCGCCTCGATGTTGCCGAAAACAAACTGAATGCCTTCCGTCAGGATAAAGATTCTGTTGATCTGCCGCTTGAAGCGAAAGCGGTGCTCGATTCGATGGTGAACATCGACGCGCAGTTGAACGAACTGACCTTTAAAGAGGCGGAAATCTCCAAGCTGTACACCAAAGTTCACCCGGCGTACCGCACGCTGCTGGAGAAACGTCAGGCGCTGGAAGAAGAGAAAGCCAAACTTAACGGTCGCGTAACGGCGATGCCGAAAACCCAGCAGGAAATTGTCCGTCTGACCCGCGATGTCGAGTCTGGTCAGCAGGTCTATATGCAACTGCTGAATAAAGAGCAGGAGCTGAAAATCACCGAAGCCAGCACCGTCGGCGATGTGCGCATTATTGACCCGGCAATCACCCAGCCTGGCGTGCTAAAACCGAAGAAAGGGCTGATTATCCTCGGCGCGATTATCCTTGGCCTGATGCTCTCTATCGTGGGTGTGCTGCTGCGCTCGTTGTTTAATCGCGGCATCGAAAGCCCGCAAGTGCTGGAAGAACACGGAATCAGCGTCTATGCCAGCATCCCGCTGTCGGAGTGGCAGAAAGCGCGCGATAGCGTCAAAACCATCAAAGGGGTTAAACGCTATAAACAGAGCCAGCTACTGGCAGTGGGGAATCCAACCGATCTGGCGATTGAAGCCATCCGTAGTCTGCGTACCAGTCTGCACTTCGCGATGATGCAGGCGCAGAACAATGTGTTGATGATGACCGGGGTTAGCCCGTCAATCGGTAAAACCTTTGTCTGCGCCAACCTGGCGGCGGTGATCAGCCAGACCAATAAACACGTGTTGTTGATCGACTGCGATATGCGCAAAGGCTACACCCACGAGCTGTTGGGCACCAATAATGTCAATGGGCTGTCGGAGATTCTGATTGGTCAGGGCGATATTACTACCGCTGCTAAACCGACCTCTATTGCCAAATTTGACCTGATCCCGCGCGGTCAGGTGCCGCCAAATCCTTCTGAACTGTTAATGAGCGAACGCTTTGCCGAACTGGTGAACTGGGCGAGTAAAAACTATGACCTGGTGTTGATTGATACGCCGCCGATTCTGGCAGTGACCGATGCGGCAATTGTTGGTCGTCATGTCGGAACCACGTTAATGGTGGCGCGTTATGCGGTCAACACATTGAAAGAAGTGGAAACCAGTCTGAGCCGCTTTGAGCAAAACGGTATTCCGGTGAAAGGGGTGATTCTGAACTCCATCTTCCGCCGCGCCAGCGCGTATCAGGATTATGGCTATTACGAATACGAATATAAGTCGGATGCGAAATAACGACGCCTGCATTCGCACCGCCCCGTAGGCCGGATAAGGCGCTCACGCCGCATCCGGCAAGCAAACCAGCTCATAAGCCGGGAGAACAACCTATGAAAGACAATCCGCTGATCTCAATCTATATGCCAACCTGGAACCGCCAACAACTGGCGATTCGGGCGATAAAATCGGTCCTGCGCCAGGACTACAGCAACTGGGAGATGATCATCGTGGATGATTGCTCCACCTCCTGGGAACAACTGCAACAGTACGTCACTGCCCTCAACGATCCGCGTATCACTTACATCCACAACGACATTAACAGCGGGGCGTGCGCGGTGCGTAACCAGGCGATTATGCTGGCGCAAGGGGAATACATCACCGGGATCGATGATGATGATGAATGGACGCCCAACCGCCTGAGCGTCTTCCTCGCCCATAAACAGCAACTGGTCACACACGCCTTTTTGTACGCTAACGACTACGTTTGCCAGGGAGATGTTTATTCCCAACCGGCGAGCTTACCACTGTATCCCAAATCGCCGTACTCACGCCGCCTGTTCTATAAACGCAATATCATTGGCAATCAGGTCTTTACCTGGGCATGGCGTTTCAAAGAGTGTTTGTTCGATACCGAACTGAAAGCAGCACAGGATTACGACATATTCCTGCGGATGGTGGTGGAGTACGGCGAACCGTGGAAAGTGGAAGAGGCGACGCAGATCCTGCATATCAATCACGGCGAAATGCAGATCACCTCGTCACCGAAAAAATTCTCCGGATACTTCCACTTTTACCGCAAGCACAAAGACAAATTCGACCGCGCCAGTAAAAAATATCAGCTGTTTACCCTCTACCAGATCCGCAATAAACGTATGACCTGGCGCACCTTGTTGACGCTGCTGTCGGTGCGTAACGGCAAACGTCTGGCTGATGGTATTCGGGGGCGCTAAAGATGCTGGAAGATCTGCGCGCCAACAGCTGGAGTTTACGCCCGTGCTGCATGGTACTTGCCTATCGCGTCGCTCATTTTTGTTCGGTGTGGCGCAAAAAGAACGTCCTCAACAATCTGTGGGCGGCCCCGCTGCTGGTGCTGTATCGCATTATCACCGAATGCTTTTTCGGTTATGAAATCCAGGCCGCCGCGACCATTGGCCGCCGCTTTACTATCCATCACGGTTACGCCGTAGTGATCAATAAAAACGTGGTGGCGGGGGATGATTTCACCATTCGCCACGGCGTCACTATCGGCAATCGGGGTGCCGATAACATGGCATGTCCACACATTGGCAACGGCGTCGAACTCGGTGCCAACGTCATTATTCTTGGTGATATCACGCTTGGTAACAACGTCACCGTGGGTGCGGGCAGCATGGTGCTCGACTCTGTCCCGGACAACGCGCTGGTAGTGGGAGAAAAAGCGTGAGTGAAGGTAATTAAATGAATATTCTGCAATTTAATGTGCGACTGGCGGAAGGCGGGGCAGCAGGTGTGGCGTTAGATCTCCACCAGCGTGCGCTGCAACAGGGGCTGGCGTCACATTTTGTCTACGGCTACGGCTACGGCAAAGGCGGCAAAGAGAGCGTCAGCCATCAGAACTATCCGCAGGTCATCAAACATACGCCGCGGATGACCGCGATGGCGAACATTGCGTTGTTTCGTCTGTTTAATCGCGATCTGTTCGGCAATTTCAATGAGTTATATCGCACCATTACTCGCACACCGGGTCCGGTGGTCCTGCATTTTTATGTGCTGCACAGCTACTGGTTGAATCTTAACAGCGTGGTGCGCTTTTGCGAAAAAGTGAAAAACCATAAACCGGATGTCACCCTGGTCTGGACGCTGCACGACCACTGGAGTGTAACCGGACGCTGCGCCTTTACCGACGGTTGCGAAGGCTGGAAAACGGGCTGCCAGAAATGCCCGACCTTAAATAACTATCCGCCGGTGAAGATTGATCGCGCGCACCAGCTGGTGGCGGGCAAACGCCAGTTATTCCGCGAGATGCTGGCGCTGGGCTGTCAGTTTATTTCCCCCAGCCAGCATGTGGCTGACGCTTTCAATAGTCTGTACGGGCCAGGGCGTTGCCGGATTATCAATAATGGCATTGATATGGCAACCGAAGCGATTCTGGCAGATCTGCCTCCGGTGCGCGAAACTCAGGGCAAGCCGAAAATCGCGGTGGTGGCGCATGACCTGCGTTACGACGGCAAAACTAACCAGCAACTGGTGCGTGAGATGATGGCGCTGGGCGACAAAATCGAACTGCATACCTTTGGTAAGTTCTCGCCGTTCACCGCTGGCAACGTGGTTAATCACGGCTTTGAAACTGACAAGCGCAAGTTGATGAGCGCGCTCAATCAGATGGATGCGCTGGTGTTCAGTTCTCGTGTCGATAACTACCCGCTGATTTTGTGTGAGGCGCTATCGATTGGCGTGCCGGTGATTGCCACCCATAGCGATGCGGCGCGGGAAGTGCTGCAAAAATCCGGTGGTAAAACCGTCAGTGAAGAAGAGGTGCTGCAACTGGTACAGTTAAGCAAACCGGAAATCGCGCAGGCGATATTTGGTACCACGCTGGCTGAGTTCAGCCAACGCAGTCGCGCCGCCTACAGTGGACAACAGATGCTGGAGGAGTATGTCAACTTCTATCAGAATCTGTAGCTACCTGCTGCTGCCACTGTTCTACCTGCTGGTTAACGTCAAAATCGCCCAGCTTGGCGAAAGTTTCCCCATCACCATCGTCACTTTTTTACCTGTCTTGTTACTGCTGTTTTTAGAACGCATCAGCATTAAAAAATTGATGATTGCCTTAGGGATTGGCGCGGGACTCACGGCGTTTAACTACCTGTTTGGTCAGTCGTTGGATGCCGGTAAATACGTCACTTCAACTATGCTGTTTGTCTATATTGTGATCATTATTGGCATGGTGTGGAGTATTCGTTTTAAAACAATTTCGCCACACAACCATCGTAAGATATTACGTTTCTTTTATCTGGTGGTCGGACTGGTGGTGGCGCTGGCGGCGGTGGAGATGGCGCAAATTATCCTCACCGGTGGCAGCAGTATTATGGAGTCGATTTCGAAATATCTGATTTACAGCAACAGCTATGTGCTGAATTTCATTAAATTCGGCGGCAAGCGCACGACAGCACTTTATTTCGAACCGGCATTTTTCGCTCTGGCATTAATCTCAATTTGGCTCAGCATCAAACAGTTTGGTATCAAAACGCCTAAAACAGATGCTATGATTCTCGCAGGGATAATATTATCCGGATCGTTTTCAGGGGTTATGACCTTTATCCTGTTTTATTTGCTGGAGTGGGCATTTCAATATCTGAATAAAGAGGCGATTAAGAAAAAATTACCGTTAGCATTGATTTCTCTGGCTGTATTCCTGGTTGGTGTGGTAATCGCGTTTCCTTATATTTCCACCCGTCTGGGCGATTTAGGTACGGAAGGATCGTCATCGTATTATCGTATTGTCGGTCCGCTGGTGATGGTCGGTTATTCTTTGACCCATATTGACGGTGTAGTCAGATTTGGCTCACTTTATGAATATGTTGCATCATTCGGAATATTTAACGGTGCGGATGTCGGAAAAACCATAGACAATGGTTTGTATCTGCTGATTATTTATTTTCCCTGGTTCGCGGTGTTTTTATCGCTGTGGTACATGGGGAAAGTGATAAAAATGATGATCAACGCTTTTGGTGATAACCGCAATTTTCGCGTGCAATTATATCTTTTTACTCCGGTATCGCTGTTTTTTACCGGTTCGATATTTAGCCCGGAATATGCATTTTTAATCGTCTGTCCGTTTATTTTGCGAAAAGCGTTAAATATTACGAGGTAAGAATAAGAACATGTTGCTTAGCATAATCACTGTCGCGTTTCGTAACCTCGAAGGGATAGTCAAAACACATGCCTCGCTGGTGCATCTGGCGCAGGCGGACGATATCAGCTTCGAATGGATTGTTGTCGATGGCGGTTCCAACGACCCTACCCGTGAGTATCTGGAAAATCTCAATGGTATCTATAACCTACGCTTTGTCAGCGAGCCAGATAACGGTATCTACGACGCCATGAACAAGGGCATTGCGATGGCACAAGGCAAGTTCGCGTTGTTTCTCAACTCGGGCGATATTTTTCATCAGGATGCCGCAAATTTTGTCCGTAAGTTAAAAATGCAAAAAGATAACGTGATGATCACTGGCGATGCGCTGCTGGATTTTGGCGACGGGCATAAAATTAAACGTAGCGCCAAACCGGGCTGGTATATTTATCACAGCCTGCCCGCCAGCCATCAGGCGATATTTTTCCCGGTATCCGGCTTGAAAAAATGGCGTTATGACCTGGAATATAAAGTTTCTTCTGATTACGCGCTGGCAGCTAAAATGTATAAAGCCGGTTATGCATTTAAAAAACTCAATGGCCTGGTGTCTGAATTTTCTATGGGTGGGGTATCAACCACCAATAATATGGAATTGTGTGCTGACGCCAAAAAAGTCCAACGGCAGATCTTACATGTACCTGGCTTCTGGGCAGAATTATCCTGGCATTTACGCCAACGTACGACAGGTAAGACTAAAGCCTTATATAACAAAGTCTGAATATAAGGAAAACCAATGCAAGATTTAAGCGGTTTCTCGGTGCCGAAAGGGTTCCGGGGCGGCAATGCTATTAAAGTGCAATTATGGTGGGCAGTACAGGCAACAATATTTGCCTGGTCGCCACAAGTATTGTATCGCTGGCGGGCTTTTTTATTACGTTTATTCGGAGCAAAAATAGGAAAAAACGTAGTTATTCGTCCGTCAGTAAAAATTACCTATCCGTGGAAATTAATCTTAGGTGATTACGCGTGGGTCGGCGATGACGTCAATTTATATACCCTCGGTGAAATAACCATTGGCGCACATTCGGTGATATCGCAAAAAAGTTATTTATGCACCGGTAGCCACGACCATGCAAGTCAACATTTCACCATTAACGCCACGCCTATTGTGATTGGCGAGAAATGCTGGCTGGCAACCGATGTCTTTGTTGCCCCAGGCGTCACAATCGGCGACGGCACCGTCGTGGGTGCACGAAGCAGTGTTTTTAAATCGCTTCCGGCAAATGTGGTTTGCCGGGGGAATCCCGCAGTGGTGATACGCGAACGCGTTGAAACTGAATAAATTCAAAAATACAGAGGAATAAGACATGTCAAAAGTCGCTCTCATCACCGGTGTAACCGGACAAGACGGTTCTTACCTGGCAGAGTTTCTGCTGGAAAAAGGTTACGAGGTGCATGGTATTAAGCGTCGCGCATCGTCATTCAACACCGAGCGCGTGGATCACATTTATCAGGATCCGCACACCTGCAACCCGAAATTCCATCTGCATTATGGCGACCTGAGTGATACCTCTAACCTGACGCGCATTTTGCGTGAAGTACAGCCGGATGAAGTGTACAACCTGGGCGCAATGAGCCACGTTGCGGTCTCTTTTGAGTCACCAGAATATACCGCTGACGTCGACGCGATGGGTACGCTGCGCCTGCTGGAGGCGATCCGCTTCCTCGGTCTGGAAAAGAAAACTCGTTTCTATCAGGCTTCCACCTCTGAACTGTATGGTCTGGTGCAGGAAATTCCGCAGAAAGAAACCACGCCGTTCTACCCGCGATCTCCGTATGCGGTCGCCAAACTGTACGCCTACTGGATCACCGTTAACTACCGCGAATCCTACGGCATGTACGCTTGTAACGGAATTCTCTTCAACCATGAATCCCCGCGCCGCGGCGAAACCTTCGTTACCCGCAAAATCACCCGCGCAATCGCCAACATCGCCCAGGGGCTGGAGTCGTGCCTGTACCTCGGCAATATGGATTCCCTGCGTGACTGGGGCCACGCCAAAGACTACGTAAAAATGCAGTGGATGATGCTGCAACAGGAACAGCCGGAAGATTTCGTTATCGCGACCGGCGTTCAGTACTCCGTACGTCAGTTTGTGGAAATGGCGGCAGCACAGCTGGGCATCAAACTGCGCTTTGAAGGCACGGGTGTTGAAGAGAAGGGCATTGTGGTTTCCGTCACCGGGCATGACGCGCCGGGCGTTAAACCGGGTGATGTGATTATCGCCGTTGATCCGCGTTACTTCCGTCCGGCAGAAGTTGAAACGCTGCTCGGCGACCCGACCAAAGCGCACGAAAAACTGGGCTGGAAACCGGAAATCACCCTCAGAGAGATGGTGTCTGAAATGGTGGCTAATGACCTCGAAGCGGCGAAAAAACACTCTCTGCTGAAATCTCACGGCTACGACGTGGCGATCGCGCTGGAGTCATAAGCATGAGTAAACAACGCATTTTTATCGCTGGCCATTGTGGGATGGTCGGTTCTGCCATCAAGCGGCAGCTCGAACAGCGCGGTGATGTGGAGCTGGTATTACGTACCCGCGATGAATTGAACCTGCTGGACAGCCGCGCCGTGCATGATTTCTTTGCCAGCGAACGCATTGACCAGGTCTATCTGGCGGCGGCGAAAGTGGGCGGCATTGTTGCCAACAACACCTATCCGGCGGATTTCATCTACCAGAACATGATGATTGAGAGCAACATCATTCACGCCGCGCATCAGAACGACGTGAACAAACTGATGTTTCTCGGATCGTCCTGCATCTACCCGAAACTGGCAAAACAGCCGATGGCAGAAAGCGAGTTATTGCAGGGCACGCTGGAGCCGACCAACGAGCCTTACGCCATTGCCAAAATCGCCGGGATCAAACTGTGCGAATCTTACAACCGCCAGTATGGACGCGATTACCGCTCTGTCATGCCGACCAACCTGTACGGGCCGCATGACAACTTCCACCCGAGTAACTCCCATGTGATACCAGCATTGCTGCGTCGCTTCCACGAGGCGACGGCACAGAATGCGCCGGACGTGGTGGTATGGGGCAGCGGTACACCGATGCGTGAATTCCTGCACGTCGATGATATGGCGGCGGCGAGCATTCATGTCATGGAGCTGGCGCATGAAGTCTGGCTGGAGAATACCCAACCGATGCTGTCGCACATTAACGTCGGCACGGGCGTTGACTGCACTATCTGCGAGCTGGCGCAAACCATCGCCAAAGTGGTGGGTTACAAAGGTCGGGTGGTTTTTGATGCCAGCAAACCGGATGGTACGCCGCGCAAACTGCTGGATGTGACGCGCCTGCATCAGCTTGGCTGGTATCACGAAATCTCACTGGAAGCGGGGCTTGCCAGCACTTACCAGTGGTTCCTTGAGAATCAAGACCGCTTTCGGGGGGAATGATGTTTTTACGTCAGGAAGACTTTGCCACTGTAGTGCGCTCCACACCGCTTGTCTCTCTCGACTTTATTGTCGAGAACAGTCGCGGCGAGTTTCTGCTTGGCAAAAGAACCAACCGCCCGGCGCAGGGTTACTGGTTTGTGCCGGGAGGGCGCGTGCAGAAAGACGAAACGCTGGAAGCCGCATTTGAGCGGCTGACGATGGCGGAACTGGGGCTGCGTCTGCCGATAACAGCAGGCCAGTTTTACGGTGTCTGGCAGCATTTTTATGACGATAACTTCTCCGGCACGGATTTCACCACTCACTATGTGGTGCTCGGTTTTCGCTTCAGAGTAGCGGAAGAAGAGCTGTTACTGCCGGATGAGCAGCATGACGATTACCGCTGGCTGACGCCGGACGCGCTGCTCGCCAGTAACGATGTTCACGCTAACAGCCGCGCCTATTTTCTCGCTGAGAAGCGTGCCGGAGTACCCGGATTATGAAAATACTGGTCTACGGCATTAACTACTCGCCGGAGTTAACCGGCATCGGCAAATACACCGGCGAGATGGTGGAATGGCTGGCGGTACAAGGTCATGAGGTGCGGGTCATTACCGCACCGCCTTACTACCCGCAATGGCAGGTGGGTGAGAACTATTCCGCCTGGCGCTACAAACGAGAAGAAGGGGCCGCCACGGTGTGGCGCTGCCCGCTGTACGTGCCAAAACAGCCGAGCACCCTGAAACGCTTGTTGCATCTCGGCAGTTTTGCCGTCAGCAGTTTCTTTCCACTGATGGCGCAACGTCGCTGGAAGCCGGATCGCATTATTGGCGTAGTGCCAACGCTGTTTTGCACGCCGGGAATGCGCCTGCTGGCGAAGCTCTCTGGTGCGCGTACCGTGCTGCATATTCAGGATTACGAAGTGGACGCCATGCTGGGGCTGGGCCTTGCCGGAAAAGGCAAAGGCGGCAAAGTGGCACAGCTGGCAACGGCGTTCGAACGTAGCGGACTGCATAACGTCGATAACGTTTCCACGATTTCGCGTTCGATGATGAATAAAGCCATCGAAAAAGGCGTGGCGGCGGATAACGTCATCTTCTTCCCCAACTGGTCGGAAATTGCCCGTTTTCAGCATGTTGCAGACGCCGATGTTGATGCCCTTCGTAACCAGCTTGGCCTGCCGGATAACAAAAAAATCATTCTTTACTCCGGCAATATTGGTGAAAAGCAGGGGCTGGAAAACGTTATTGAAGCTGCCGATCTCCTGCGCGATGAACCGCTGATTTTTGCCATTGTCGGGCAGGGCGGCGGCAAAGCGCGGCTGGAAAAAATGGCGCAGCAGCGTGGACTGCGCAACATGCAATTTTTCCCGCTGCAATCGTATGACGCTTTACCCGCACTGCTGAAGATGGGCGATTGCCATCTGGTGGTGCAAAAACGCGGCGCGGCAGATGCCGTATTGCCGTCGAAACTGACCAATATTCTGGCGGTAGGCGGTAACGCGGTGATTACCGCAGAGGCCCACACAGAACTGGGGCAGCTTTGCGAAACCTTTCCGGGTATTGCGGTTTGCGTAGAACCGGAATCGGTCGAGGCGCTGGTGGCGGGGATTCGTCAGGCGCTCCTGCTGCCCAAACATAACACGGTGGCACGTGAATATGCCGAACGCACGCTCGATAAAGAGAACGTGTTACGTCAATTTATAAATGATATTCGGGGATAATTATGGCGCAGTCGAAACTCTATCCAGTTGTGATGGCAGGTGGCTCCGGTAGCCGCTTATGGCCGCTTTCCCGCGTACTTTACCCCAAGCAGTTTTTATGCCTGAAAGGCGATCTCACCATGCTGCAAACCACCATCTGCCGCCTGAACGGCGTGGAGTGCGAAAGCCCGGTGGTGATTTGCAATGAGCAGCACCGCTTTATTGTCGCGGAACAGCTGCGTCAACTGAACAAACTCACCGAGAACATTATTCTCGAACCGGCAGGGCGTAACACTGCACCTGCCATTGCACTGGCGGCGCTGGCGGCAAAACGTCATAGCCCGGAGAGCGACCCGTTAATGCTGGTATTGGCGGCGGATCATGTGATTGCCGATGAAGACGCGTTCCGTGCCGCCGTGCGTAATGCCATGCCTTATGCCGAAGCGGGCAAGCTGGTGACCTTTGGCATTGTGCCGGATCTACCAGAAACCGGTTATGGCTATATTCGTCGCGGTGAAGTGTCTGCGGGTGAGCAGGATACGGTGGCCTTTGAAGTGGCGCAGTTTGTCGAAAAACCGAATCTGGAAACCGCCCAGGCCTATGTAGCAAGCGGCGAATATTACTGGAACAGCGGCATGTTCCTGTTCCGCGCCGGACGCTATCTCGAAGAACTGAAAAAATATCGCCCGGATATCCTCGATGCCTGCGAAAAAGCGATGAGCGCCGTCGATCCGGATCTCGATTTTATTCGTGTGGATGAAGAAGCGTTTCTCGCCTGCCCGGAAGAGTCGGTGGATTACGCGGTCATGGAACGTACGGCAGATGCTGTTGTGGTGCCGATGGATGCGGGCTGGAGCGATGTTGGTTCCTGGTCTTCATTATGGGAGATCAGCGCCCACACCGCCGAGGGCAACGTTTGCCACGGCGATGTGATTAATCACAAAACTGAAAACAGCTATGTGTATGCCGAATCAGGCCTGGTCACCACCGTCGGGGTGAAAGATCTGGTAGTGGTGCAGACCAAAGATGCGGTGCTGATTGCCGACCGTAACGCGGTACAGGATGTGAAAAAAGTGGTCGAGCAGATCAAAAGCCGATGGTCGCCATGAGCATCGGGTGCATCGCGAAGTGTATCGTCCGTGGGGCAAATATGACTCTATCGACGCGGGCGACCGCTACCAGGTGAAACGCATCACCGTGAAACCGGGCGAGGGTTTGTCGGTACAGATGCACCATCACCGCGCGGAACACTGGGTAGTGGTCGCGGGAACGGCAAAAGTCACCATTGATGGTGATATCAAACTGCTTGGTGAAAACGAGTCCATTTATATTCCGCTGGGGGCGACGCACTGCCTGGAAAACCCGGGGAAAATTCCGCTCGATTTAATTGAAGTGCGCTCCGGCTCTTATCTCGAAGAGGATGATGTGGTGCGCTTCGCGGATCGCTACGGACGGGTGTAAACGTCGCATCAGGCGCTGTTTGTCGGATGCGGCGTGAACGCCTTATCCGACCTACGGTTCGGTTTTGTAGGCCTGATAAGACGCGGCAGCGTCGCATCAGGCAATGAATGCGAAACCGCGGTGTAAATAACGACAAAAATAAAATTGGCCGTTTCGGTCAGGGCCAACTATTGCCTGAAAAAGGGTAACGACATGAAAAAATTAACCTGCTTTAAAGCCTATGATATTCGCGGGAAATTAGGCGAAGAACTGAATGAAGATATCGCCTGGCGCATTGGTCGCGCCTATGGCGAATTTCTCAAACCGAAAACCATTGTGTTAGGCGGTGATGTCCGTCTCACCAGCGAAACCTTAAAACTGGCGCTGGCAAAAGGTTTACAGGATGCGGGCGTCGATGTGCTGGATATCGGTATGTCCGGCACCGAAGAGATCTATTTCGCCACGTTCCATCTCGGCGTGGATGGCGGCATTGAAGTTACTGCCAGCCATAATCCGATGGATTACAACGGCATGAAGCTGGTGCGCGAGGGGGCTCGCCCGATCAGCGGTGATACCGGACTGCGCGACGTCCAGCGTCTGGCTGAAGCCAACGACTTTCCTCCCGTCGATGAAACCAAACGCGGTCGCTATCAGCAAATCAACCTGCGTGACGCTTACGTTGATCACCTGTTCGGTTATATCAATGTCAAAAATCTCACGCCGCTCAAGCTGGTGATCAACTCTGGGAATGGCGCAGCGGGTCCGGTGGTGGACGCCATTGAAGCCCGCTTTAAAGCCCTCGGCGCGCCCGTGGAATTAATCAAAGTACACAACACACCGGACGGCAATTTCCCCAACGGTATTCCTAACCCGCTGCTGCCGGAATGTCGCGACGACACCCGCAATGCGGTCATCAAACACGGCGCGGATATGGGCATTGCCTTTGATGGCGATTTTGACCGCTGTTTTCTGTTTGACGAAAAAGGGCAGTTTATCGAGGGCTACTACATTGTCGGCCTGCTGGCAGAAGCGTTCCTCGAAAAAAATCCCGGCGCGAAGATCATCCATGATCCGCGTCTCTCCTGGAACACTATTGATGTGGTGACTGCTGCAGGCGGCACGCCGGTAATGTCGAAAACCGGACACGCCTTTATTAAAGAACGGATGCGCAAGGAAGACGCCATCTACGGTGGCGAAATGAGCGCCCACCATTACTTCCGTGATTTCGCTTACTGCGACAGCGGCATGATCCCGTGGCTGCTGGTCGCCGAACTGGTGTGCCTGAAAGGAAAAACGCTGGGCGAACTGGTGCGCGACCGGATGGCGGCGTTTCCGGCAAGCGGTGAGATCAACAGCAAACTGGCGCAACCCGTTGAGGCGATTAACCGCGTGGAACAGCATTTTAGCCGTGAGGCGCTGGCGGTGGATCGCAGCGATGGCATCAGCATGACCTTTGCCGACTGGCGCTTTAACCTGCGCACCTCCAATACCGAACCGGTGGTGCGCCTGAATGTGGAATCGCGCGGTGATGTGCCGCTGATGGAAGCGCGAACGCGAACTCTGCTGACGTTGCTGAACGAGTAATGTCGGATCTTCCCTTACCCCACTGCGGGTAAGGGGCTAATAACAGGAACAACGATGACAAATCTAAAAAAGCGCGAGCGAGCGAAAACCAATGCATCGTTAATCTCTATGGTGCAACGCTTTTCAGATATCACCATCATGTTTGCCGGGCTATGGCTGGTTTGCGAAGTCAGCGGACTGTCATTCCTCTACATGCACCTGTTGGTGGCGCTGATTACGCTGGTGGTGTTCCAGATGCTGGGCGGCATCACCGATTTTTATCGCTCATGGCGCGGTGTTCGGGCAGCGACAGAATTTGCCCTGTTGCTACAAAACTGGACCTTAAGCGTGATTTTCAGCGCCGGACTGGTGGCGTTCAACAATGATTTCGACACGCAACTGAAAATCTGGCTGGCGTGGTATGGGCTGACCAGCATCGGACTGGTGGTTTGCCGTTCATGTATTCGCATTGGGGCGGGCTGGCTGCGTAATCATGGCTACAACAAGCGGATGGTCGCCGTAGCGGGGGATTTAGCCGCCGGACAAATGCTGATGGAGAGTTTCCGTAATCAGCCGTGGTTAGGGTTTGAAGTGGTGGGCGTTTACCACGACCCGAAACCGGGCGGCGTTTCTAACGACTGGGCGGGTAACCTGCAACAGCTGGTCGAGGATGCAAAAGCGGGCAAGATTCATAACGTCTATATCGCGATGCAAATGTGCGACGGCGCACGAGTGAAAAAACTGGTCCATCAACTGGCGGATACCACCTGTTCGGTGCTGCTGATCCCCGACGTCTTTACCTTCAACATTCTCCATTCACGTCTCGAAGGGATGAACGGCGTTCCGGTGGTGCCGCTGTATGACACGCCGCTTTCGGGGGTTAACCGCCTGCTAAAACGTGCGGAAGACATTGTGCTGGCGACGCTTATTCTGCTGCTGATCTCCCCGGTGCTGTGCTGTATTGCGCTGGCGGTGAAACTCAGTTCACCAGGGCCGGTTATTTTCCGCCAGACTCGCTATGGTATGGATGGCAAGCCGCTCAAAGTGTGGAAGTTCCGTTCCATGAAAGTGATGGAGAACGACAAAGTGGTGACCCAGGCGACGCAGAACGATCCGCGCGTCACTAAAGTAGGGAACTTTCTGCGCCGCACCTCGCTGGACGAATTGCCGCAGTTTATCAATGTGCTGACCGGGGGGATGTCGATTGTCGGTCCACGTCCGCACGCAGTAGCGCATAACGAACAGTATCGCCAGCTCATTGAAGGCTACATGCTGCGCCATAAAGTGAAACCGGGCATTACCGGCTGGGCGCAGATTAATGGCTGGCGCGGCGAAACCGACACGCTGGAGAAAATGGAAAAACGCGTCGAGTTCGACCTTGAGTACATCCGCGAATGGAGCGTCTGGTTCGATATCAAAATCGTTTTCCTGACGGTATTCAAGGGCTTCGTTAACAAAGCGGCATATTGATATGAGCTTACGTGAAAAAACCATCAGCGGCGCGAAGTGGTCGGCTATTGCCACGGTGATCATCATCGGCCTCGGGCTGGTGCAGATGACCGTGCTGGCGCGGATTATCGACAACCACCAGTTCGGCCTGCTGACTGTGTCGCTGGTGATTATCGCGCTGGCAGATACGCTTTCTGACTTCGGTATCGCTAACTCGATTATTCAGCGAAAAGAAATCAGTCACCTTGAACTCACCACGCTGTACTGGCTGAACGTCGGGCTGGGGCTTGTGGTATGTGTGGCGGTGTTTTTGTTGAGTGATGTCATCGGCGACGTGCTGAATAACCCGGACCTGGCACCGTTGATTAAAACATTGTCGCTGGCGTTTGTGGTGATCCCCCACGGGCAACAGTTCCGCGCGTTGATGCAGAAGGAGCTGGAGTTCAACAAAATCGGCATGATCGAAACCAGCGCGGTGCTGGCGGGCTTCACTTTTACGGTAGTTAGCGCCCATTTCTGGCCGCTGGCGATGACCGCGATCCTCGGTTATCTGGTCAATAGTGCGGTGAGAACACTGCTGTTTGGCTACTTTGGACGCAAAATTTATTGCCCCGGTCTGCACTTCTCGCTGGCGTCTGTGGCACCGAACTTACGTTTTGGTGCCTGGCTGACGGCGGACAGCATCATCAACTATCTCAACACCAACCTTTCAACGCTGGTGCTGGCGCGTATTCTTGGCGCGGGCGTGGCAGGGGGATACAACCTGGCGTACAACGTGGCCGTCGTACCGCCGATGAAGCTGAACCCAATCATCACCCGCGTGTTGTTTCCGGCGTTTGCCAAAATTCAGGACGACACCGAAAAGCTGCGTGTTAACTTCTACAAGCTGCTGTCGATAGTGGGGATTATCAACTTTCCGGCGCTGCTGGGGCTGATGGTGGTGTCGAATAACTTCGTACCGCTGGTATTCGGCGAAAAGTGGAACAGCATTATTCCGGTGCTGCAATTGCTGTGTATTGTGGGTCTGCTGCGCTCCGTGGGTAACCCGATTGGTTCGCTGCTGATGGCGAAAGCGCGGGTCGATATCAGCTTTAAATTCAACGTATTCAAAACATTTCTGTTTATTCCGGCGATTGTTATTGGTGGGCAGATGGCGGGCGCAATCGGCGTCACGCTCGGTTTCCTGCTGGTGCAGATTATCAACACCATTCTGAGTTACTTCGTGATGATTAAACCGGTTCTTGGTTCCAGTTATCGCCAGTACATCCTGAGTTTGTGGCTGCCGTTTTATCTCTCGTTGCCGACGCTGGTGGTCAGTTATGCGCTGGGCATTGTGCTGAAAGGGCAACTGGCGCTGGGGATGCTGCTGGCGGTGCAAATAGCCGCGGGCGTGCTGGCGTTTGTGGTGATGATTGTGCTGTCACGCCATCCGCTGGTGGTGGAAGTGAAGCGTCAGTTTTGTCGCAGCGAAAAAATGAAAATACTTTTACGGGCGGGGTGAATTGCTGTTTTCGGTTCCGACAACGGTTGCCGGATGCGGCGTAAAACGCCTTATCCGTCCTACGGTTCTGTGCTCGGGACCTGTAGGCCTGATAAGACGCGCCAGCGTCGCATCAGGCAAAAAACGGCAACGAACACAACAAACACAGCCTCACCTGGCATCAAATTTAAATTACTTATTCTGGGCAACCACACTTGCGGCAATCGTGGCGACAGCGCCATCTTGCGCGGCTTACTTGATGCCATCAACATCCTCAATCCACATACCGAAGTGGACGTGATGAGCCGCTATCCGGTCAGTTCTTCCTGGCTGCTCAACCGCCCGGTAATGGGCGATCCGCTGTTCCTGCAGATGACACAACACAATAGCGCGGCGGGCGTTGTCGGGCGCGTTAAAAAAGTCCTCCGTCGCCGCTACCAGCATCAGGTATTGCTCTCACGCGTCACCGACACTGGCAAGCTGCGCAATATCGCCATCGCCCAGGGATTCACCGACTTCGTGCGCCTGCTGTCAGGTTACGACGCCATTATTCAGGTCGGCGGATCGTTTTTTGTCGATCTCTACGGCGTGCCGCAGTTTGAACATGCGCTTTGCACATTTATGGCGAAAAAGCCGCTGTTTATGATTGGTCACAGCGTCGGCCCCTTCCAGGATGAGCAATTTAACCAACTGGCGAACTATGTCTTTGGTCACTGCGACGCGCTGATCCTGCGCGAATCGGTCAGCCTTGATTTGATGAAACGCAGCAATATCACCACCGCAAAAGTGGAACATGGCGTCGATACCGCGTGGCTGGTCGATCACCACACCGAAGACTTCACCGCCAGCTATGCCGTTCAACACTGGCTGGACGTTGCCGCACAACAGAAAACAGTGGCAATTACCCTGCGCGAACTGGCACCGTTCGACAAACGTCTCGGCACCACTCAACAAGCGTATGAAAAAGCCTTTGCCGGGGTGGTCAATCGCATTCTCGATGAAGGCTATCAGGTGATTGCGCTCTCAACCTGTACGGGTATCGACAGCTATAACAAAGACGACCGCATGGTGGCGCTCAATCTGCGCCAGCACATCAGCGATCCTGCCCGTTACCACGTAGTGATGGATGAACTCAACGATCTGGAAATGGGCAAAATTCTCGGAGCCTGTGAACTCACCGTCGGTACGCGCCTGCACTCCGCCATTATCTCAATGAACTTTGCTACTCCGGCGATTGCCATCAACTATGAACATAAATCCGCCGGGATTATGCAGCAGCTGGGACTGCCAGAGATGGCGATTGATATCCGTCATTTACTGGACGGCAGCCTGCAAGCGATGGTTGCGGATACCTTAGGCCAGCTTCCGGTGCTGAACGCTCGACTTAACGAAGCCGTCAGTCGCGAACGTCAGACGGGAATGCAGATGGTGCAGTCTGTGCTTGAGCGCATCGGGGAGGTGAAATGAAGGTCGGCTTCTTCTTATTGAAATTCCCGCTGTCGTCGGAAACCTTCGTCCTCAATCAAATTACCGCGTTTATTGATATGGGCTTTGAAGTGGAGATTGTCGCTTTGCAAAAAGGCGATACAGAGAACACCCACGCGGCATGGACGAAATACAACCTTGTCGCCAGAACCCGCTGGTTACAGGACGAACCTGCGGGCAAAGTAGCGAAACTGCGCCACCGCGCCAGCCAGACCTTACGTGGCATTCATCGTAAAAATACCTGGCATGCGCTCAACCTCAAACGCTATGGTGCCGAGTCGCGGAACCTGATTTTGTCTGCCATTTGTGGTCAGGTCGCAACACCGTTTCGCGCCGATGTGTTCATCGCTCATTTTGGCCCGGCGGGGGTAACCGCAGCAAAACTACGCGAACTGGGTATCATTCGCGGCAAAATTGCCACCATCTTCCACGGTATTGATATCTCCAGTCGGGAAGTGCTCAACCACTACACTCCCGAATATCAACAACTGTTTCGCCGTGGCGACCTGATGTTACCGATAAGCGATCTGTGGGCCGGAAGGCTGCAAAAAATGGGCTGCCCCAGAGAAAAAATCGCCGTATCGCGTATGGGCGTGGACATGACGCGCTTTAGCCCGCGTCCGGTGAAAGCGCCCGCAACGCCGCTGGAAATCATATCTGTCGCACGCTTAACCGAGAAAAAAGGCCTGCATGTGGCGATTGAAGCCTGCCGTCAGTTGAAAGAGCAGGGCGTGGCATTTCGCTATTGCATCCTCGGCATTGGCCTGTGGGAACGACGCCTGCGCACCCTCATCGAACAATATCAACTGGAAGATGTGGTAGAGATGCCGGGCTTTAAACCGAGCCATGAAGTGAAGGAGATGCTCGACGACGCGGATGTCTTCCTGTTGCCATCGGTAACGGGCGCGGATGGCGATATGGAAGGCATTCCGGTGGCGCTAATGGAAGCGATGGCGGTCGGTATTCCGGTGGTTTCTACTCTGCATAGCGGAATTCCTGAACTGGTGGAGGCCGATAAATCCGGCTGGCTGGTGCCTGAGAACGATGCTCGCGCACTGGTACAACGTCTGGCGGCGTTTAGCCAACTGGATACCGACGAACTGGCTCCGGTCGTCAAACGTGCGCGCGAAAAAGTCGAACACGATTTTAACCAGCAGGTGATTAATCGAGAACTCGCCAGCTTGCTGCAGGCTTTATAGAGGAGAACGTATGCCATTTAAAACACTCTCCCGACGCACCTTCCTGACGGCAAGCTCGGCGCTTGCCTTCCTCCATACCCCTTTCGCTCGCGCACTTCCCGCCCGACAAAGCGTTAACATTAACGACTACAACCCACATGACTGGATCGCCTCATTTAAACAAGCCTTCAGCGAAGGGCAAACGGTCGTCGTGCCTGCCGGATTCGTTTGTGACAATATCAACACCGGCATCTTCATCCCTCCCGGCAAAACGTTACACATCCTTGGAAGCCTGCGCGGCAACGGCAGAGGGCGATTTGTCTTACAGGACGGCAGCCAGGTGACAGGGGGAGAGGGCGGCGGTATGCATAACATTACCCTGGATGTGCGTGGTTCTGACTGCACCATCAAAGGGCTGGCGATGAGCGGCTTTGGCCCGGTAATGCAGATTTATATTGGCGGCAAAAACAAACGGGTCATGCGCAACCTGACCATCGATAACCTCACTGTCAGCCACGCTAATTACGCCATCTTACGCCAGGGATTTCATAACCAGATTATCGGTGCCAACATTACCAACTGTAAGTTCAGCGACTTACAGGGCGACGCCATTGAATGGAACGTGGCAATTAACGACAGTGATATTTTGATATCTGACCATGTCATCGAGCGTATCAACTGTACCAACGGCAAAATCAACTGGGGCATCGGCATAGGCCTTGCGGGAAGCACTTATGATAACAACTACCCGGAAGACCAGGCAGTGAAAAACTTTGTCATGGCGAATATCACGGGATCGGATTGTCGGCAGTTGATCCATGTTGAAAATGGTAAACATTTTGTTATTCGTAATATCAATGCCCGCAATATCACGCCGGATTTCAGTAAGAAAGCGGGCATTGATAACGCGACAGTCGCTATTTACGGTTGTGACAATTTCGTGATTGATAATATTGAAATGATTAATAGCGCCGGGATGTTAATCGGCTATGGGGTAATTAAAGGCAAATATCTCTCGATACCGCAAAATTTCCGAGTGAATAATATTCAACTGGATAATACCCATCTTGCTTATAAATTGCGCGGCATCCAAATCTCCGCCGGGAATGCCGTCTCCTTTGTGTCGCTAACTAACATTGAGATGAAGCGTGCCTCGCTGGAGTTACACAACAAGCCGCAACATCTTTTTATGCGAAATATCAATGTGATGCAGGAATCCTCAGTTGGACCAGCATTGAGCATGAACTTCGACATGCGCAAAGACGTTCGCGGCGTCTTTATGGCGAAAAAAGAAACACTGCTGTCTCTTGCAAATGTTCATGCGGTGAATGAAAGAGGGCAAAGCTCCGTCGATATCGACAGGATTAATCACCATATTGTTAATGTGGAAAAGATTAACTTTAGATTGCCGGAACGGAGGGAGTAGATTTGCGACCATTCTTGGAAAAATGGAGCCATACTTAGGAACAATGCTACTGCAATCCACAACGAAGCGGCGTAACATCACAAGTAATTCAGTAATCAATTCAGGGTAATTGATGCTGGCGAAAAAAATCGAACAAGCTATAATTCAGCAACCATTTTACAGGTGGATGAAATAATGACGAATTTAAAAGCAGTTATTCCTGTAGCGGGTCTCGGGATGCATATGTTGCCTGCCACTAAGGCGATACCCAAAGAGATGCTACCAATCGTCGACAAGCCAATGATTCAGTACATTGTTGACGAGATTGTGGCTGCAGGGATCAAAGAAATCCTCCTGGTAACTCACGCGTCCAAGAACGCGGTCGAAAACCACTTCGACACCTCTTATGAGTTAGAATCACTCCTTGAGCAGCGCGTGAAGCGTCAACTGCTGGCGGAAGTACAGTCCATCTGTCCGCCGGGCGTGACCATTATGAACGTGCGTCAGGGCGAACCTTTAGGTTTAGGTCACTCCATTTTGTGTGCGCGACCTGCCATTGGTGACAACCCATTTGTCGTGGTACTGCCAGACGTTGTGATCGACGATGCCAGCGCCGACCCGCTACGTTACAACCTTGCTGCCATGATTGCACGTTTCAACGAAACGGGCCGCAGCCAGGTGCTGGCAAAACGTATGCCGGGTGACCTCTCTGAATACTCCGTCATCCAGACTAAAGAGCCGCTGGACCGTGAGGGTAAAGTCAGCCGCATTGTTGAATTTATCGAAAAACCGGATCAGCCGCAGACGCTGGACTCAGACATCATGGCCGTAGGTCGCTATGTGCTTTCTGCCGATATTTGGCCGGAACTGGAACGTACTCAGCCTGGTGCATGGGGACGTATTCAGCTGACTGATGCTATTGCCGAGCTGGCGAAAAAACAATCCGTTGATGCAATGCTGATGACCGGCGACAGTTATGACTGCGGCAAAAAAATGGGCTATATGCAGGCGTTTGTGAAGTATGGCCTACGCAACCTGAAAGAAGGGGCGAAGTTCCGTAAAGGTATTGAGAAGCTGTTAAGCGAATAATGAAAATCTGACCGGATGTAACGGTTGATAAGAAAATTATAACGGCAGTGAAGATTCGTGGCATAAGTTTTGCTCATTGAATTTTCCTGCCGTTGCCGTTTTTATAAAGCCTATAAAAACAAGAAGTTACATAGCTCATATTATTCAAATTTTTCCAGGATTTTCCTTGTTTCTACGGCTGTTTGGTAAGACAATTAACGTTTGAATTTTTCGGATTTGGCGCGAGTGGCTAACGCTCGCCACATCGTTGAGATGCATGCAGTGCACTGGTAGCTGTTAAGCCAGGAGCGGTAGCGTGTATTAATACCTCTATTAATCAAATCTGGAGCAGTCTATTTCACAGCATGCTCTATAGCTATATGGAATAAAAAAGTGAAGATACTTGTTACTGGTGGCGCAGGGTTTATTGGTTCTGCTGTTGTTCGTCACATAATAAATAATACGCAAGATAGTGTTGTTAATGTCGATAAATTAACATACGCCGGGAACCTGGAATCACTCGCTGATGTTTCTGATTCTGAACGTTATGCTTTTGAGCATGCAGATATCTGCGATGCTGTAGCCATGTCGCGTATTTTCGCACAGCACCAGCCAGACGCGGTGATGCACCTGGCGGCAGAGAGCCACGTTGACCGTTCAATAACGGGCCCTGCGGCATTTATTGAAACCAATATTGTGGGGACTTATGTTCTTTTAGAAGCGGCGCGCAATTACTGGTCTGCTCTGAATGATGAAAAGAAAAAAAGTTTCCGCTTTCATCATATTTCTACTGATGAAGTTTATGGTGACTTACCCCATCCGGATGAAGCAAATAATAACGAAGCGTTACCGCTATTTACGGAAACGACAGCTTACGCGCCAAGTAGCCCGTATTCTGCGTCTAAAGCTTCCAGCGATCATTTGGTACGTGCCTGGAAGCGGACTTATGGTTTACCAACCATTGTGACTAATTGCTCGAACAATTATGGTCCTTATCACTTCCCGGAAAAACTTATTCCATTGGTTATTCTGAATGCTCTGGAAGGTAAGGCATTACCTATTTATGGTAAAGGGGATCAAATTCGCGACTGGTTGTATGTAGAGGATCATGCTCGTGCGTTATATACCGTCGTAACCGAAGGTAAAGCGGGTGAAACTTATAACATTGGTGGACATAACGAAAAGAAAAACATCGATGTAGTGCTCACTATTTGTGATTTGTTGGATGAGATTGTACCGAAAGAGAAATCTTATCGTGAGCAAATTACTTATGTTGCCGATCGCCCGGGGCATGACCGCCGTTACGCCATTGATGCCGATAAAATTAGCCGCGAATTGGGCTGGAAACCGCAAGAAACGTTTGAGAGCGGGATTCGTAAAACGGTGGAATGGTATCTGGCTAATACAAATTGGGTTGAGAATGTGAAAAGCGGTGCTTATCAGTCGTGGATTGAACAAAACTATGAGGGCCGTCAGTAATGAATATCCTGCTTTTCGGCAAAACAGGGCAGGTGGGTTGGGAACTGCAGCGTGCTCTGGCTCCTCTGGGTAACTTGATTGCGCTCGATGTTCACTCCACTGATTATTGTGGAGATTTCAGCAACCCCGAAGGTGTGGCTGAAACCGTCAAAAAAATTCGCCCCGATGTTATTGTTAATGCTGCTGCTCACACTGCAGTAGACAAAGCGGAATCAGAACCGAATTTCGCGCAATTACTTAACGCGACATGCGTCGAAGCGATTGCAAAAGCAGCTAATGAAGTCGGAGCCTGGGTTATACACTACTCCACTGATTATGTTTTCCCAGGCAACGGTGACACGCCATGGCTGGAAACGGATGCAACAGCACCGCTAAATGTCTACGGTGAAACCAAGCTAGCTGGGGAAAAAGCGTTACAAGAACATTGCGCAAAGCATCTTATTTTCCGTACCAGCTGGGTATACGCTGGTAAAGGAAATAACTTTGCCAAAACGATGTTGCGCCTGGCAAAAGAACGCGAAGAGTTGGCTGTAATAAACGATCAATTCGGCGCACCAACGGGGGCTGAATTACTGGCTGATTGCACCGCTCATGCCATTCGCGTGGCCGCAAATAAACCAGAAGTTGCTGGTTTGTACCATCTGGTTGCTGGTGGTACAACAACCTGGCACGATTATGCCGCTCTGGTATTTGAAGAAGCGCGCAGAGTGGGGATCAACCTTGCTCTTAACAAACTTAATGCCGTGCCGACAACGGCCTATCCCACACCAGCACGTCGTCCCCATAATTCTCGCCTCAATACCGAAAAATTTCAGCAGAACTTTGCGCTTGTCTTGCCTGACTGGCAGGTGGGCGTGAAACGTATGCTCAACGAATTATTTACGACCACGGCAATTTAACAAATTATTGCATCTCGCTCATGATGCCAGAGCGAGATGAATTAAAAGGAATGGTGAAATGAAAACGCGTAAAGGTATTATTCTGGCTGGTGGTTCCGGCACTCGTCTTTATCCTGTGACAATGGCTGTGAGCAAACAACTGCTACCGATTTATGATAAACCGATGATTTATTATCCGCTTTCAACGCTTATGTTGGCGGGTATTCGAGATATTCTGATTATCAGTACGCCGCAGGATACACCACGTTTTCAACAATTGCTTGGTGATGGAAGCCAGTGGGGGCTTAATCTGCAATATAAAGTACAACCGAGTCCGGATGGTCTGGCGCAAGCATTTATCATTGGTGAAGAATTTATAGGTGGTGATGATTGTGCGCTGGTACTTGGTGATAATATCTTCTATGGTCACGACCTGCCGAAATTAATGGATACCGCTGTTAACAGAGAGAGTGGCGCAACGGTTTTTGCCTATCACGTAAATGATCCTGAGCGCTACGGTGTGGTGGAATTTGATGATAACGGTACGGCAATTAGTCTGGAAGAAAAACCGCTGGAACCAAAAAGTAACTATGCGGTTACTGGGCTTTATTTCTATGACAATGACGTTGTAGAAATGGCGAAAAACCTTAAACCATCTGCACGTGGCGAACTGGAAATTACCGATATTAACCGTATTTATATGGACCAAGGACGTTTGTCTGTCGCTATGATGGGGCGTGGTTATGCATGGCTGGACACGGGGACACATCAAAGTCTTATTGAAGCAAGCAACTTCATTGCAACAATTGAAGAGCGTCAGGGGCTGAAAGTTTCCTGCCCGGAAGAAATTGCTTACCGTAAAGGCTTTATTGATGCTGAGCAAGTGAAGGTATTAGCCGAGCCGCTGAAGAAAAATGCTTATGGTCAGTATCTGCTGAAAATGATTAAAGGTTATTAATAAAATGAACGTAATTAAAACTGAAATTCCTGATGTGCTAATTTTTGAACCAAAAGTATTTGGTGATGAGCGGGGCTTTTTTATGGAAAGCTTCAATCAGAAAGTTTTCGAAGAGGCTGTAGGACGAAAGGTTGAATTTGTTCAGGATAACCATTCTAAATCAACTAAGGGTGTGTTACGCGGACTGCACTATCAGCTGGAACCTTATGCTCAAGGAAAACTGGTACGCTGTGTTGTCGGTGAAGTTTTTGACGTAGCTGTTGATATTCGGAAATCATCACCAACATTTGGCAAGTGGGTTGGTGTAAATTTGTCGGCGGAGAATAAGCGTCAATTATGGATACCGGAAGGATTCGCTCATGGGTTTTGCGTTCTTAGTGATGAAGCAGAATTTGTCTACAAAACAAATAATTTCTATTCAAAAATGCAAGAGCGTGGGATTTTATGGAGCGACAAAAGTATAAATATAGAATGGCCGGTTCAAAATCCATTGCTTTCTGATAAAGATATTAATGGTCAAAAATTTGTAGATGCTGATTATTTTATATGATAAAGAAATGTAATAATGAGCATAATAAAAAATAGTGTCTGGAACCTTTTTGGCTATGCAATACCAACTTTAATTGCTATCCCCTCGCTAGGATTTCTCGCTCGAGGTTTGGGGCCTGAAGGTTTCGGTGTTTATACAATTGCAATTGCACTTGTTGGGTATGCTGGAATTTTTGATGTAGGCCTGACTCGCTCTGTTATTAGAGAAATTGCAATTCATCGTGATAATCATCATGAAAGAACCAAGGTAATTTCAACAAGTACATCTTTTTTGGTGCTATTTTCATGCTTTGGTGCTTTTTTATTATTGATTTTCTCTGATGGAATTGTTAATTATCTAAAAATTTCTGGTGTTGAACATAGTGATATACAACTAGCATTTAAACTGTTGGCTATTTGCATTCCATTATTTATTCTAAATCAATTATGGTCAGCCATTCTTGAGGGGGATGAAAAATTTGGCATTGTAAATATTCAAAAATCTATATCAAGCTCTTGCATCGCGGGAATTCCGGCCATATTTGTTTTTTATAGTGCGACATTGTCGGCAGCGGTTGCTGGTTTAATATTTGCAAGAGTTATTTCGATTTTAGTCTCTGCCTATTATGTCAGGAATGATATTAAAATTTCGGGGGTTCATTTTTGTTATAAAACCTTTAAACGACTCTTTTTCTTTGGCGGTTGGATGACAGTAAGTAATATCATAAGTCCGGTCATGGTGTATTTTGATCGATTTATAGTGTCAAATATTATGGGGGCAGATAAAGTTGCATTTTATTCTGCACCAGCGGAGGTTATTCTAAAATTAGGAATAATACCTGCAGCAATCGGGAGGGCAGTGTTTCCAAGGTTAAGTAACATCAAAGACTTTAAAGAATTTAAACGTAATGTAAATAAATCATTGCTTTTAATGTTTCTAATCTGTTTGCCGGTGATAATCATAGGCTTGTTATATTCAGGGCTTGTATTGAAAATATGGTTTGGTGAGA
>NZ_JBQZXC010000032.1:0-35111 GCF_053555815.1 Shigella sp. SIG6
AAAAAACCATCCAAATCTGGATGGCTTTTCATAATTCAGAGGAACTAGCTGCGCTGACGAACCGCTTCAAATAAGCAAATTCCGGTTGCAACCGAAACGTTCAGGGAAGAAACACTTCCTGCCATTGGGATGCTGATCAACTCATCGCAATGTTCACGGGTCAGGCGACGCATACCTTCACCTTCCGCGCCCATCACCAGCGCCAGGCGTCCGGTCATTTTGCTCTGATAGAGTGTATGATCCGCCTCGCCTGCCGTACCGACGATCCAGATATTCTCTTCCTGCAACATACGCATGGTGCGCGCAAGGTTAGTCACCCGAATCAGCGGAACGCTTTCTGCCGCGCCGCAGGCTACTTTTTTCGCCGTAGCGTTGAGCTGTGCGGAGCGATCTTTCGGCACAATCACCGCATGAACGCCTGCGGCGTCCGCACTACGCAGGCACGCGCCGAGGTTGTGCGGATCGGTTACGCCGTCGAGGATCAGCAGGAACGGTTGATCGAGCGAAGCGATCAGATCCGGCAGATCGTTTTCCTGATACTGACGTCCTGGCTTCACGCGGGCGATAATGCCCTGATGCACGGCACCGTCGCTTTTCTCGTCGAGATATTGGCGGTTTGCCAACTGGATAACCACGCCCTGAGACTCAAGGGCGTGAATCAGCGGTAACAGACGTTTATCTTCACGGCCTTTTAAAATAAAGACTTCCTGAAAACGTTCAGGGGCGCGCTCCAGCAGGGCCTGCACTGCGTGGATGCCGTAAATCATTTCGCTCATTAATGTACTCGTTGTTTACGTTTTGCCTGATGCACTACGTTTATCCGGCCTACATGATCTCTGCAATATATTGAATTTGCGTGATTATGTAGGCCGGATAAGGCGTTCACGCCGCATCCGGCATGAACAAAGCGCATTTTGTCAGCAATCTAACCCTCTCCTTTTAAAGAGGGTATTGATCACTCTGCCACTTTTTTCTTCGCCGCACGCTTCGCTTTGGTCGCTGCGGCTATTTTCTGCGTTTTCGCCGATGGCTTTTTCGCTTTTCTCGCGTCTTTCTTCGCCGCTTTCGGCTTCGTTTTTTTCTCACCGCGGAAGGCGCTGTCTGGCTCAAAGTTTACCTTTTTACCGACCTGACGACGCTTGCCGCCTTTTTTGCCTGCATCGCCTTTTTTCGCTTTCTCGCGCGCCGTTTTACCGACGTTGCGCGGTGCGCGTTCACTGGAGATCAGACTAAAGTCGATTTTGCGCTCGTCCATATTAACCGCTTCGACGCGAACTTCCACGCGATCGCCCAGGCGATAAGTCTGGCCGCTGGATTCCCCCATCAGGCGTTGCCCTACTTGGTCAAAGCGATAGTAGTCATTGTCCAGCGAAGAGACATGGACCAGACCATCAATGAACAAGTCGTCCAGACGGACGAAGAAGCCAAAGCCAGTGACGCTGGAAATTACGCCTTTAAAGACGTTACCTACCTGGTCGAGCATGAAGTCACACTTCAGCCAGTCAGCGACATCGCGCGTTGCTTCGTCGGCACGACGTTCCGCCATCGAACAGTGCTGACCCAGTTGCAACATCTCTTCCATCGAATAATGGTAGCCGCCGGTTTCAGTGGTGTCGCCCTGATGCCCCTGCTCTTTCGCCAGCAGATATTTAATGGCGCGGTGCAGCGTCAGGTCAGGATAACGACGAATCGGCGAAGTAAAGTGTGCATAGGACTGCAATGCCAGACCGAAGTGACCACGGTTTTCTGGATCGTAAATCGCCTGTTTCATCGAGCGTAGCAGCATGGTTTGCAGCATTTCTGCATCAGGACGGTCGGCAACCGACTCCAGCAGTTCCGCGTAGTCACGCGGTTCCGGCTTGTTACCACCCGGCAGCTCCAGCCCCAGCTCCGCCAGCACTGAACGGAAAGAGGTAATCGCTTCGGTGCTCGGCTTGTCGTGAATACGGAACAGTGCCGGTTCTTTCGCTTTCTCAACGAAACGCGCCGCCGAGATATTCGCCAGAATCATGCACTCTTCAATTAATTTGTGCGCGTCGTTACGCTGGGTCTGTTCGATACGTTCAATACGGCGTTCAGCGTTGAAAATGAACTTCGCTTCTTCGCTCTCAAATGAGATCCCACCGCGTTCTTCACGGGCTTTATCCAGCACTTTATAGAGGTTATGCAACTCTTCGAGATGCTTAACCAGCGGGGCGTACTGCTCGCGCAGATCCTGATCGCCCTGCAGAATATGCCAGACTTTGGTGTAGGTCAGACGCGCGTGAGAGCTCATCACCGCTTCGTAGAATTTGTAGCCCGTCAGGCGGCCTTTCGACGAAACCGTCATCTCGCACACCATACACAGGCGGTCTACCTGCGGGTTGAGCGAACACAGGCCGTTAGAGAGCACTTCCGGCAGCATCGGGATAACCTGCGAAGGGAAGTACACCGACGTGCCACGGTTACGCGCTTCTCTGTCCAGCGGCGTTGGCGGACGCACATAGTAGCTGACGTCGGCAATCGCGACCCATAAACGCCAGCCGCCGCCGCGTTTTTTCTCGCAGTAAACTGCATCGTCAAAGTCACGGGCGTCTTCGCCATCAATGGTGACCAGCGGTAAATCGCGCAAATCGACACGGCCCGCTTTTGCTTCTTCCGGCACTTCTTCTTTCAGCCCCGCAACCTGTTGCTCAACAGCCTGCGGCCAGATATACGGAATTTCATGGGTACGCAGAGCGATATCAACCGCCATGCCGGTGCCCATATTGTCGCCCAGCACTTCGACGATTTTACCCACCGCTTTGGTGCGGCGAGTCGGACGCTGAGTCAGTTCGACTACGACCACAAAGCCCATCCGCGCGCCCATGATCTGATCGGGCGGGATTAAGATATCGAAGCTCAGACGGCTATCGTCAGGAACCACAAAGCCGACGCCCGCTTCGGTAAAGTAGCGACCAACAATCTGGCTGGTTTTTGGCACCAGTACGCGGACAATACGCGCTTCACGACGACCTTTACGGTCAGCACCCAGCGGCTGCGCCAGCACCTGATCGCCATGAATGCAGGTTTTCATCTGCTCGCTGGAGAGATACAAATCATCTTTACGCCCTTCAACCCGCAGAAAGCCGTAGCCATCACGGTGGCCAATAACGGTACCTTTCACCAGGTCGAGGCGTTCCGGCAGCGCATAGCACTGACGACGAGTGAAGACCAGTTGACCATCGCGCTCCATCGCGCGCAGGCGGCGACGCAGGCCTTCAAGCTGCTCTTCGCCTTCAATGTGCAGTTCTACCGCCAGCTCATCACGGCTGGCCGGTTTTTCACGTTTGGTTAAATGTTCGAGGATAAATTCCCGACTAGGGATGGGATTCGCGTATTTTTCAGCTTCGCGTTCCTGGAAAGGATCTTGTGACATCTCGGTTCCTCCGTTGTCATCTCTGATGAAGATTTTCGTCACTCCACCAGCAATAATTTATAAAGCGGTTGATTCTCTTCAACCAAATCGGCAAGCGTGTAGTTATCCAGTTCCGTAAGAAAACTTTGCACGGCCTTAGAAAGCGCCTGTTTCAACCGACAGGCAGGTGTAATGTGGCAAAACTCACTGCTGCAATTCACCAGCGATAAGGGCTCCAGCTCGCGCACCACATCACCAATACGTATCGCACTCGCCGGTTTACCCAGGCGAATGCCGCCATTTTTTCCACGAACAGCAGTCACGTAGCCGGCACGACTAAGTTGATTGATTATTTTGACCATATGATTACGGGAGACGCCGTAGACGTCAGTCACTTCAGAAATACTGGTCATCCGCCCTTCTGGCAATAACGCCATGTAGATCAGCGCACGTAATCCGTAATCAGTGAAACTCGTTAACTGCACATCAACCTCAAAAGGGAAATCGGGAAAAAATACATTTATATTGATGATAAACCAGCCACAAGCTGTGTCGCTAATTTATTTCAGTTCGGGGAAGGAAAAAAGCGAGGATTTAACACTGTGTCGGATAGCGTAATGGCTTAACCGACACAGCAATGTATCACACTGTTAGCCCGGCAGGCAAAATATCTGCCAGGCGTACCAGAATTACGCGTCGAACGGGTCGCGCAGAATCATGGTTTCAGTACGATCCGGACCGGTAGAGATGATATCGATCGGCACACCGGTCAGCTCTTCAATACGCTTGATGTAGTTCAGCGCCGCCTGCGGCAGGCCGCTACGATCTTTCACGCCGAAAGTGGATTCAGACCAGCCCGGCATGGTTTCGTAAATCGGCTCTACACCTTTCCAGTCGTCAGCTGCCAGCGGAGTGGTAGTCACTTCGCGACCATCCGGCATACGGTAAGCCACGCAGAGTTTAACCTCTTTCAGGCCATCCAGAACGTCCAGTTTAGTCAGGCAGAAGCCAGACAGGGAGTTCAGCTGTACCGCACGACGAACGGCAACGGTGTCCAGCCAGCCGGTACGACGACGACGACCCGTAGTTGCACCGAATTCGTTACCCTGCTTGCAGAGGAACTCGCCAGTTTCATCAAACAGTTCGGCCGGGAAAGGACCTGCACCTACACGAGTTGAGTAAGCTTTGAGGATACCCAGAACGTAATCAACATAACGCGGGCCCAGGCCGGAACCGGTCGCCACGCCACCAGCAGTGGTGTTGGAAGAAGTTACGTACGGATAAGTACCGTGGTCGATATCCAGCAGCGTACCCTGCGCACCTTCGAACATGACGAAATCGCCACGCTGACGCGCCTGGTCGAGCAGGTCAGAAACGTCAACCACCATAGAAGTCAGGATGTCGGCAACAGCCATCGTATCATCCAGAACTTTCTGGTAATCAACCGCTTCAGCTTTGTAGTAGTTAACCAACTGGAAGTTGTGATATTCCATCACTTCTTTCAGTTTTTCAGCGAAGGTTTCTTTGTCGAAAAGGTCGCCAACACGCAGACCGCGACGTGCCACTTTATCTTCATAAGCAGGCCCGATACCACGACCGGTGGTGCCGATCGCTTTCGCGCCACGCGCTTTCTCACGCGCGTTATCCAGCGCAACGTGATAATCAAGGATCAGCGGACATGCTTCAGACAGCAGCAGACGCTCACGAACGGGGATGCCACGGTCTTCCAGTTCTTTCATCTCTTTCATCAGCGCGGCCGGAGACAGCACAACACCGTTACCGATGATGCTGGTTACATTCTCGCGGAGAATACCTGATGGAATAAGATGGAGAACGGTTTTTTCACCGTTGATTACGAGAGTATGGCCTGCGTTGTGACCGCCCTGGTAGCGTACAACATATTTAGCCCGTTCAGTCAGAAGATCGACGATCTTACCTTTACCTTCGTCACCCCATTGGGTGCCCAGTACGACGACGTTGTTACCCATTTTTCAAAATCACCGTTTGCTTAAAAATGGATTCTACCATCGCTTTTTCAGAGTTACAGCACTTTTTGCACTCAAAAATGGCCTCGATCAGTCTGTTTTTTGTTCAGCCAATCGTTTTCCTCAACATGTAGTAGACCACAACACCCGCAACCACAAGTCCACCGCCAAAACGACGTAAAATATTATCGGGCAAATTGGTCATCGCAGAGATCATCTTCTTCCATGCCTTCGGGTAAAGCATCGGCCCTAAACCTTCCAGTACCAAAACCAGGGCAAGCGCCAGCCAGATTGTCGAATTCATTCATTATCCTTATAGAAAAAGAAAACCACCGACATCCCTGAGGATGCGGTGGCTTTATTGACCTGTACCGCAGTCGTTATATTAACGCGTTGCGGAAGTCGGCGTCTTCATGTAGCGGAAGAAATCGCTATCCGGGCTCATGACCATCACGTCCTGATTGCCAGAGAAGCTGTTCTCATAAGCACGCAGGCTACGGATGAATGCGTAGAAGTCCGGATCTTTACTGAATGCATCAGCAAACAGTTTGGCTGCTTCGGCATCGCCTTCACCACGCATAATGCGGCCCTGACGCTCAGCTTCTGCCAGCGTTCTGGTCACTTCATAGTCGGCAGTCGCGCGCAGTTTTTCCGCTTCTTCCTGACCTTGTGAACGGTGACGACGCGCTACCGCTTCACGCTCGGCGCGCATACGGTTGTAGATCGCTTCAGACACTTCGGTCGGCAGGTTGATCTGCTTGATACGCACATCGACAACTTCAATACCCAGCGCCGCCATACTGTTCGGGTTGATGACCGGAACTTTGCCCTTCGTCTCAGCCGTTACGCGCTCTGCCGCTTCGGCAATGGCGTTATCTGCTGCCGGGGTAGTAACTTCATCTTCTGTACCCGCAGAACCGGAGTTCAGCGCGTCACGTACTTCGAGGGTCAGACGACCACGGGAATCGGTGACGATATCTTTCACGTCCAGGCGACCAATTTCAGAACGCAGACGGTCAGAGAACTTACGTTTCAACAGCACTTCCGCTTGCGAAATGTCGCCACCACCCGTTGCCAGGTAGTAACGGCTGAAATCGCTGATGCGCCATTTGATGTAAGAGTCGACGATCAGGTCTTTCTTCTCTTTGGTCACAAAGCGGTCGGCCTGGTTGTCCATGGTCTGAATACGTGCGTCGAGCATTTTCACCGTTTCAATGAACGGTATCTTGAAATGCAGACCAGGCTCATAAACCAAAGGTTTGTTGTCATCGTCACGCAGTACCTTACCAAAACGCAGCGTAATACCGCGCTCACCTTCTTTGACGACAAAGACAGACATGTAAAGCACTACCAGCACGATGATGATAATCGCGATAACTGACTTACGCATCGTTATTCCCCCTGACGCTGGTAGTCGTTACGCTGCGCGTTGGCGCGGCGTTGGTCCATAATATCGCCCTGACTGGTGGACGACGTGTTGCTTGCTCCACTGGTTGTGGAGGAAGAGGCTGGCGGCAGACGCAGCAGATTGCTGGCACCGTTATCGCTCTTCGCCGCAGGGGCGTTACCACCTTTCAGCATCTGGTCTAACGGCAGAACCATCAGGTTGCCACCTTTATCGTTAACCAGCACTTTGCGGGTGTTACCCAACACTTTTTCCATCGTCTCGATATACAGACGCTCGCGAGTAATTTCCGGCGCGGCTTTATATTCCGGCAGAAGTTTAGCAAAGCGCGCCACTTCACCCTGAGCTTCCAGGATGGTCTGGGCCTTGTACGCACGCGCCTCTTCGAGGATACGTTGCGCCTGACCGTTCGCACGCGGCTGAACTTCGTTGGTATACGCTTCTGCTTCACGAATGTATTGCTGTTCGTTTTCACGCGCGGCAATCGCATCGTCAAACGCCGCTTTTACTTCTTCCGGCGGACGAGCAGCCTGGAAGTTGACGTCCAGCAGCGTGATACCCATGTCATACGGACGAATCGTCTCTTCCAGTTCGCGCTGAGTATCGCTACGAATCACGGTACGACCTTCCGTCAGAATGCGGTCCATGGTGTATTTACCGATAACTCCACGCAGGGCGCTGTCGGTAGCCTGACGCAGGCTGTCATCCGGGCTGGTCACGCTATACAGATATTTTTCCGGATTGGTGACGCGGTACTGCACGTTCATCTCAACGCGCACTACGTTCTCGTCCGACGTCAGCATCACACCAGAAGCGGCCAGTTCACGCACGGCTTCCACGTTCACCGGTTTGACTTCGTCGATAAACGTCGGTTTCCAGTTCAGACCCGGCTCAACCAGATGGCTGAATTTACCAAAGCGTGTTACCACGCCGCGTTCGGCTTCTTTAATGGTATAGAAACCACTGGCCGCCCAGATAATGACAATCGCTGCCGCTGCGATGGTAACGACACGACCGCCAAGCTGCGGGCGCGGGCCTTGCGATGAACTGCCACCGCCAGATCCGGTGCCTTTACCGCCGCCCAGACCACCGAGCTTTTTGCTCAGTTTGCGGAAGATATCATCTAAATCAGGTGGCCCTTGATCGCGACCGCCTTTGTTTCCATTTCCCTCAGAGTTGCCGCCAGGTTTGCTGCTTCCCCACGGGTCGCGGTCTTGTCCGTTATTACCGGGCTGATTCCACGCCATGTTTGTGCTCCATATTTGTTATGCGGTGATCCCTGTTGTCTTTCGACGCCAGAGGATATGACTCCACGCTTCAGACGCTACGCCGCTAGATCAGGTAATCGATCAACGCCGGTTCTTGTTTACAGAGGCGACGCCAGTCAACGATCGGCATACGAACTTGCAGACTTACGCTGCCGTCCTCCTCCATCCACTCTTTTTCTATTGCCTGAAGCTGATAAAAACGACTCCTCAGACGCCCTTCCTGCGGTGGCAGACGCAATGTATGCTGCGCCACCTCGCCGGAAAGCCGCTCCGTCAAAGCCTGAAAAAGCTGTGGTATCCCCGCTCCGGTCTGTGCGGAAAGCCAGACACGGATCGGTTTGTTCTCTTCGTCCCGATCAATACGCGGTTCGAAATCTTCCAGCATATCGATCTTGTTCATCACCAGCAGGGTTGGGATCTCGTGAGCGTCGATCTCTTCAAGAACCGTATTCACCGCTTCGATGTTTTCTTGTACACGCACATCCGCCGCATCAATGACGTGCAGCAGTAATGTGGCTTGCCGCGTCTCTTGTAACGTGGCTTTAAATGCCGCCACCAGATCGTGCGGCAGGTGGCGAATAAACCCTACGGTATCTGCAAGTACGGTTTCACCGACATCTGCAACGTCAATACGCCGCAACGTCGGGTCGAGGGTGGCAAACAACTGGTCTGCCGCGTAGACCCGCGCTTCGGTGATGCGATTGAAAAGGGTAGATTTACCGGCGTTGGTATATCCCACCAGCGAAACAGTAGGAACGTCGGCTTTGATACGCGATTGCCGCCCCTGCTCACGCTGCTTTTCAACTCTTTCCAGGCGCGACTGTATCTGCACGATGCGATTACGCAACAAACGACGGTCGGTTTCGAGCTGGGTTTCACCCGGACCACGCAAACCTATCCCGCCTTTCTGTCTTTCAAGGTGGGTCCAGCCACGCACCAGGCGCGTAGCCAGATGGCGCAGCTGCGCCAGCTCAACCTGCAACTTACCCTCATGGGTACGCGCACGTTGGGCGAAAATATCTAAAATAAGGCCGGTGCGGTCGATAACACGACACTCGCACAAACGCTCCAGGTTACGCTCTTGCGCCGGGCTCAGGGCATGGTCAAAAAGAACGACCGAAGCACCCGTCGCTTTGACAGCTTCCGCAATTTCAACTGCTTTACCTTCACCTACAAAATACTTTGGGTGCGGCGCTTTACGGCTACCGGTAATCACCTGCAATGCTTCGACACCGGCGGAAGAGACCAGAGATTCAAACTCCTGGAGGTCTTCCATATCTTTGTCTTGCGTAAAATAGATGTGTACCAGTACCGCCTGCTCACCAGCATCATAACGGTCAAACAAGCGTATAACCCTCTAAATAGATCAGCGGGGAACGCAGGATCGCTGGCTCCCCGTGTAAAAAAACAGCCCGAAACCTTATTCGGTTTCTTCGCTGTCCTGTTGCGCGGAAGTATTCTGCGCGCTGCTACCATGATGGTAGTTACTGCTGGTACCGCCACCGGCGTTGTTACTGTGATGAGAAACCGGGCGAGATGGGACAACAGTAGAAATCGCGTGCTTGTAAACCATCTGGCTGACCGTGTTTTTCAACAGGATCACGAACTGATCAAAAGACTCGATTTGCCCTTGCAGCTTAATACCATTCACCAAATAAATAGAAACTGGAACACGTTCCCGACGCAGTGCGTTCAGGAACGGATCTTGTAAAGATTGCCCCTTAGCCATTCTCTCTTTTCCTTATATGCTTATTTGTACTTTGAACCTTTCGATTCTGAAAAAATTGCGCACGATACGTCTCAATTGTACACATTCATCCTGCGATAGCACCAACAACCTGTAATACTTCGTCACGCGCCTGTTCTGGTTTTTCACTGTCAAGCCAGTGAACCCCTTCCCAACCACGCAGCCAGGTTATCTGCCGCTTCGCCAACTGTCTCGTGGCGCAAACACCTCGATAAACCATTTCATCGTATGAGATTTCGCCTTCAAGGTAAGACCACATCTGGCGATAACCCACGCAACGAATGGAAGGCAAGTCCGTATGCAAATCTCCTCGGGCAAAAAGCGCCCGGACTTCTGCTTCAAAACCTGAAGCCAACATCTGATGAAAACGCTGCTCAATGCGTTGATGGAGCAGTTCACGGCTCGCCGGGGCGATGGCGAACTGATGCACCTGATACGGTAGAGCGTCTCCTGACGTTTGCGTCAGTTCCGTTAAAGTTTTACCCGAAATGAAAAAAACTTCCAGTGCCCGGGAAAGCCTTTGTGGATCATTTGGATGAATCCTTGCTGCCGCAACCGGATCTACCTCCTGAAGTTGACGATGCAATGACTCCCAACCTTGCTCTGCCGCCTGTTGCTCAATTCTGGCCCGCACTTCCGGGTCTGCCGACGGTAGCGGCGACAACCCTTCCAGCAATGCCTTGAAATACAACATCGTACCGCCCACTAACAGTGGGATCCGCCCCGCCGCGGTGATATCGGCCATTTCCGCCAGCGCATCGCGGCGAAAATCAGCAGCCGAGTAAGCCTGCGACGGATCGCGAATATCCAGCAATCGGTGCGGCGCGGCGAGTAACTCTTCAGCGTTCGGCTTCGCCGTCCCGATATCCATCCCTTTGTAAATAAGGGCAGAATCAACGCTTATCAACTCTACTGGTAAAATTTTACGCAGCTCAATGGCTAACGCCGTTTTACCGGAGGCCGTCGGCCCCATCAAAAAAATCGCCTTAGGCAGGCTCGCCTTACTGATATCACTCATCTTTCAGGGCTTTTATCGCCGGATGTAAATCAACAGATTGTAACAGACCACCCGGCGGCGTTTTCACAAGTTGCGGACATAACCGTTCCACGTCCGCCAGCAGGGTTATGGCCTGTGCCATTGACCACTGCGCATGTTCGCTCATCAGATTTCGTGCAATCCACTGCGCAATATTGCCAGGTTCGAATACGGACTGCTTCGCCAGGTAGCCTATCAGTTCAGGAATCAAGATTTGTAAATTTTGTTGGCGTAAGGGTAAAGGCACGGCCCTGATGGTCACATGCTGTGCATCTGACTGGAAATCAATACCCAATTCCGCTAGGGCAGACTGCGCTTTTTCTAATGCCGATTTTTCTTCGCCAGAAACTTTTAGCCGCAACGGAATCAGCAGCGGCTGGGCGCAAACGGGCGCTTCACCCGGCGTCAATTGTGCCTGACGCAGCCAACGTTCTGCCACTGGCAAGGATAAAAGTGAAATGTTGCCATCGCGCTCCAGCAACGCACAGTCGGAATGGACGATAGTCAGTACCCGACCAAAACTCTGACTGTTCGCCGCAAGTGCAGGTTCCTGCGGTTCCGGCGCTTTTGGTTTTTGCATCGGCGCGGGCGTTTGCAAAAGCTGGCGATACACTTCACCTTGCTGTTTCTGGTAGCCTGGCTGCGCATTCGGCCAGGGGGCAGCCGGACGACTGCCTGAGGCGGGCGCAGGAGAGTAGCGCGGAGCTACCGGCTCACGAGCTGCCGGTTCTGCAAAGTGATTGCGCCCCGCCGCCACGCGGTTTTCCGGGATGGCACGCGGTGCGGGTTGTGGTTCATCGTCCAGCGGTAGCGGCGTTTCCAGTTGCTGTTGTAGCACGCTCAGCACGCCCTGATAGATAAAATCATGCACCAGACGCGACTGATGGAAACGCACTTCGTGTTTGGCGGGGTGTACGTTGACGTCCACCTGATGCGGGTCGATCTCCAGATACAACACAAATGCCGGTTGCTGATCGGCCCCCAGTTTGTCTTCGCAGGCCTGGCGGATCGCATGATTGATCAGGCGATCGCGCATCATGCGACCATTCACGTAGCAATACTGAATTTCCGCCAGTGCGGGCGTAGTGTGATTTGGATCGGCCACCCAACCGCGCAGGGTGAGATCGCCGTGTTGCCATTCAATCGCCAGCGCTTGTTCGAGAAAAGCGGTGCCGCAAATCGCGCCTAAGCGCCGTTCTTTTTGCCCGCCTTCCGGCACTGCGCGGTACTGACGCACAATTTTACCGTTATGCGACAGGTTGATCGTGACGTCGAAACGCGCCAGCGCAATGCGGCGGATGATTTCATCAATATGGCTAAATTCGGTTTTCTCGGTGCGCAGGAATTTGCGCCGCGCCGGGGTGTTGTAGAACAGATCCAGCACCTCCAGCGTCGTTCCCACCGGATGCGCCGCCGGTTTAACCGTCACGTCCATGTCGCGTCCTTCGGCATAGGCCTGCCAGGCTTCCTGCTGTTCTGCGGTGCGTGAAGTGAGCGTCAGGCGGGAAACCGAACTGATACTCGCCAGCGCCTCACCGCGAAAGCCCAGGCTGATAATGGCTTCGAGATCGTCCAGAGAGGCGATTTTACTGGTGGCATGACGAGCCAGCGCCAGCGCCAGCTCATCTTTTTTGATACCGCAGCCGTTATCACGAATGCGGATAAGTTTCGCCCCACCGCGTTCGATATCAATATCGATACGCGTCGCACCTGCATCGAGGCTGTTTTCCACTAGTTCTTTGACTACCGACGCAGGTCGCTCGACCACCTCACCTGCGGCAATCTGGTTCGCCAGTTGTGGCGGTAAGACCTGAATTGGCATCAATCGTCCTTAGTTTGGCAGCGTGCGATCTGGCGTCGTCACCGTACTGGCAGTTTGTGCCGTTGCACCCTGCGGCGCAGATTGCATCGGATGCGCAAGGAAGTAATTGCGCAGGCCTTTGTAAATGGCTTCTGCCAGCTGTTGTTGGTAATCGTCGCTCGCCAGCAAACGTTCTTCGCTGTTGTTGCTGATAAAACCGGTTTCGACCAGTACTGATGGGATATCCGGCGAGCGCAGAACGCCAAGGCTGGCGTGTTCTGGTCGACGTTTATGTATTTCGCCAATGCGTTGCAACTGGCTGATCATACTGGTCGCTACATCATACCCTACCCGCTGGGAATGACCGAACTGTAAATCCAGCACCGCCTGGCTTAAATAGGGGTCAGACTGACTGTTCGCCAGCACATCACCCGCCCCACCCAGCAGCTCCGACTGTTTCTCGTGCTGCTCCAGCCAGCTGGCCATTTCACTGTTGGCGCGACGGTTAGAGAGCACCCATACGGAAGCGCCAGTCGCACTGCGGTTCGGTGCGGCATCAGCGTGAATCGACACGAGGAAATTGGCGTTTTGCTTATGTGCCACATCACTGCGCCCCATCACCGAGATAAAGTAATCCCCGTCACGGGTTAAAACGCCTTTAAACATCGGATCGTCATTGAGCAAAGTACGCAATTTACGCGCGATGGCGATGGTGACATTTTTCTCCCGCGTACCACCGGGGCCGATAGCGCCAGGGTCCTGACCGCCGTGTCCGGCATCAATAGCGATGATAATTTTATCGCCAGTGTTAGCCGTCGCGCGCGCTGCCGGACGCGTTACCGTATTACTGCTGATAACACCCGTAGTGCGGTTACTTTCCGTTTTAAACGGATTGCGCGCCGGTTCGCTGACGCGCGGTGCGACAACCGCAGGCGTTTCAACGCGTTTCGCAACCACGGGCGGCGGAGGAGGCGGTGGCGGCACATCGGCGTTAATCGTAAAGACGACAGTGTAATTGCTGCCATTCTGCCGCTTCACCGCTTCGGTTTTACCGTTTTCGGTAAGATCGACCACCAGCCGTAGCGTTTGTGCATCTTTAGGCGTTCCAGAGCGAATCGCCTTCACCAGATTATTGCCGCTGAACAACAACGGCAGTCCCTGAATCACGCCCGTTTGTTTGATATCGAGCGCCACGGTGCGTTTGCTTTGATGGCTAAACGCATAATCAGGATCGCCAATAAAACTCAACGTTATCCGCGCCTGTTGATTACCGTTAGAAACCTGAATATCAGAGAGCGTCGCGGCACCCACCGGCGTGCACAGCAGCAGCAGCGTCGCTACCAACCAATTTCTGATGCGATACATCATCCCGCCACCTTTCAAAGGTTAACCGGCTAAACGCGCCAGCAACAATTCACCCGCAGAGGAAACCGCACTCACGCGCGCCTCACGGCCTTGTGCCTGATAATCAATGTGTATTTCGACATCCGGGTCAGGAAGAACACCTGTACCTTGTTGTGGCCACTCCACCAGGCAGATGGCATCGTTGGCAAAATAATCGCGGATCCCCATAAACTCCAGCTCCTCGGGATCGGCAAGGCGGTACAAATCAAAGTGATAGACCATTAAGTTGTCGAGCGTATAGGGTTCGACCAGCGTATAAGTGGGGCTTTTGACATTACCCTGATGACCCAGAGCCTGTAAAAAGCCCCGGCTAAAGGTGGTTTTACCTGCGCCTAAATCGCCATACAGATAGATTACGGTTGCGCCATCGCAGGCTTTCGCTACCCGCTCGCCCAGGTCTAATGTTGCCTGCTCATCAGGGAGCGGAATTACTCGATTCATCATGGTTTTTATCAGTCACTTCCGGGTTAACAATACGCTGTAGCGTGGAAAAGAGATCGGTTGCCAGCATCCCGCGCGTTCCAAAACGCGCCGCCAGTACGTCAGCTGCCGCACCGTGCGCGACACAGCCTGCACAGGCTGCATCATACGGCGACAGTTTTTGCCCAAGCAATGCGCCAATAATACCAGAGAGCACATCGCCCATGCCGCCGCTCGCCATGCCTGCATTTCCGGCATCAATAATGCCTAAAGCGTCAGGATGGGCGGCGACCACGGTTCCGGCACCTTTCAGCACCGCTACGCCGCCATAACGTTGTACCAGACGTTTGGCGCAATGTAAGCGGTCACTTTCAATTTCAGCGACGGAACAGCCTAACAACCGTGCGGCCTCGCTAGGATGCGGCGTGATCACGCGATTGTGACGCTTATCGGGATTGATTGCCAGCAGGTTCAATGCATCGGCATCCCACAACATCGGTTTGCGAAAATTCTCAACTTTTTGCAGGGCTTTTTTCCCCCACTCTTGCTGGCCCAGACCGGGACCAATCACCACCACATCGGCCCATTCCAGGCTTTCGGTAAGAGAGTCCATAGTCAGTTCATGCACCATCAATTCTGGTCGTGCAGTCAGCAGCGGCGCAATGTTCTCACTGCGGGTCAGTACTCGGACTAAACCAGCACCAGCACGTAGCGCCGCTTCCCCCGTCATACGAATAGCCCCCGCCGTGCCGTGATCGCCACCGATAATCACCAGCCGCCCGTGATCGCCTTTATGCGAAGTCGGGCGACGCGGTTTCAGCCAGTGAGAAAGTTGTTCTGCCGAAAACCGCTGAATTTTCGTCTCCTGACCTGCCAGCCAGCTATCCAGCCCCAGTGAGTCAAAATGCAGTTGTCCTGTAACATCCCGCGCTTTTCCAGTGAGCAAGCCTAGTTTCAGCGCAATAAAAGTGATGGTGTGATCGGCGTTGATCACTGCGCCAGGCGTAGCGCCGGTTTCAGCCAGCAGGCCGGAAGGGATATCAACCGCCACAATCGGCGCAGGATGGGAATTAGCGTGGTCGATTAACTGGCTAATGGATTCGCGGGGCGCTTGCTGCAAGCCGGTACCGAGCAGCGCATCAACAATCAGATCTACCGATTCGGGCCAGACAATATTCGAAGCATGGATCTCGCCACCCGCGTTTAACCATGCTTCGCGTGCCAGCGCGGCCTCTTCCGGCAACGGTTTGTCGCTCTCCTGGGCCAACAACGTGACCTCAATGCCGACCGCTTTGGCCAGTCGCGCGACCACGTAGCCATCGCCGCCGTTATTACCATGACCGCACAGCACCAGCCAGTGGCGGGCGTCAGGATACGCCGAACGACACACTTGGAATGCGGCCTCGCCAGCGCGAAGCATCAGCTCATAGAGTGTGAGCCCCAGCACATCTGCCGCCTCGCGTTCTCCGCGGCGGATATCGTCGGCGTACCAGACGGTGTGTGGTATACTTACGGGGTTTTTCTTCATTGTATGGTCCGTCATGTCAGAGCCCCTCGATCTCAATCAGTTAGCGCAAAAAATTAAACAGTGGGGGCTGGAACTGGGCTTTCAGCAGGTAGGTATTACCGATACCGATCTCAGCGAGTCCGAGCCCAAACTGCAAGCATGGCTGGACAAACAATACCACGGCGAAATGGACTGGATGGCACGTCACGGTATGCTGCGCGCTCGCCCCCATGAGTTATTACCCGGTACGCTGCGTGTAATCAGCGTGCGGATGAATTACCTTCCTGCTAACGCCGCATTTGCCAGCACGCTGAAAAACCCCAAACTCGGCTATGTTAGCCGTTATGCGCTGGGCCGTGACTATCACAAACTTCTGCGCAACCGACTCAAAAAGCTGGGCGAGATGATTCAGCAACATTGTGTTTCGCTGAATTTTAGACCGTTTGTCGATTCTGCGCCTATTCTCGAGCGCCCGTTAGCTGAAAAAGCTGGGCTCGGCTGGACAGGTAAGCACTCACTTATCCTCAATCGCGAGGCCGGTTCGTTCTTCTTTTTAGGCGAATTGCTGGTCGATATTCCGCTGCCCGTGGATCAACCAGTCGAGGAAGGATGCGGCAAATGCGTGGCCTGTATGACGATTTGCCCGACCGGTGCCATCGTCGAGCCATATACCGTCGATGCTCGCCGCTGTATCTCTTATCTCACCATCGAACTTGAAGGGGCGATCCCGGAAGAGTTGCGACCGTTAATGGGAAACCGTATTTACGGTTGCGATGACTGCCAGCTTATCTGCCCGTGGAATCGCTATTCGCAACTCACTACAGAAGACGATTTCAGCCCGCGTAAGCCGCTACACGCACCGGAACTCATTGAGTTATTTGCCTGGAGCGAAGAGAAGTTTTTAAAAGTCACGGAAGGATCGGCGATTCGCCGTATAGGTCACCTGCGCTGGCTGCGTAATATCGCCGTGGCATTAGGCAATGCCCCTTGGGATGAAACGATTTTGACAGCGCTGGAAAGTCGTAAAGGTGAGCACCCACTTCTCGATGAGCACATAGCGTGGGCGATTGCGCAGCAAATAGAGAGACGAAATGCGTGCATAGTCGAAGTGCAATTGCCGAAAAAACAGCGTCTGGTTCGGGTGATTGAAAAAGGGTTACCGCGTGACGCCTGATTCATCCACAGCTTGTGAATAAAAATAAAAACGCATTGCAATTCAAGACGAATAAAATCGTCAAATGATCGACTCGACAAAACGGAATCTTGATTTTTAACTTATTTATCAATAGGTTAAAAAATACCATTCACCGTGCGAAGTTTCTTTGAAATTAAGATTACAGCCTGAGGCTGTGGATAACTCTGTTTACAAGAGTTTGTCAGAGACAACAAAAACCAGCAATAACGCATCGCGTCGCTGTGGATATTTTATTGAGAGAAGAATTTGGAGCGGGAAACGAGACTCGAACTCGCGACCCCGACCTTGGCAAGGTCGTGCTCTACCAACTGAGCTATTCCCGCTTGGGTGGTCTGTGCCTTACAGCACTTTCAAATTTTGGAGCGGGAAACGAGACTCGAACTCGCGACCCCGACCTTGGCAAGGTCGTGCTCTACCAACTGAGCTATTCCCGCGTACTACTTAATTTTGCTTTCGTAATTTTCGCATTTCTGCGTCGTTACGGGAGGTGCATTATACGAGAAATCTTTCCCTCTGCAACCCCCCAAAAAAGTTTTTTTTGCGTTTTTATCTCAAGTGCTGAAATTATCAGCAAGACGTTCGATTTAGCGTCAAAATCACGCCGCCGCAAGTGGATTCCGGCGCTTACGTGACTAGGAAAAATTTTACAGCTTGATAAAATGCTCGCGGTAGTAAGCCAGCTCCGCCACCGATTCACGGATATCATCCATCGCCTGATGCGTCCCCTGCTTGGTAAAACCATCCAGAATTTCCGGCTTCCAGCGGCGCGCCAGCTCTTTCAGGGTGCTGACATCGAGATAACGGTAGTGGAAGTAGACTTCCAGCTCCGGCATGTATTTAAACAGGAAACGACGGTCCTGTCCGATGCTGTTACCGCAAATCGGCGATTTTCCCGCAGGCACCCACTGTTTTAAGAATTCGAGCGTTGCCAGTTCAGCTTCCCGATCGCCCATCGTGCTCGCTTTCACGCGCTCTACCAGCCCGCTGGCGGTATGGGTGCGCACGTTCCAGTCATCCATCAGCGCCAGCTGTTCATCGGACTGATGTACTGCAATGGTCGGCCCTTCTGCCAGAATATTCAGATTGGTATCGGTCACCAGCGTGGCAATCTCAATAATGCGATCGCGCTCGGGATCCAGACCGGTCATCTCAAGATCGATCCAAATCAGGTTGTTTTCATTGGCACTCATGCTATTTTCCACCCATTCACAGTGACTATATTGATCCACAATTGCGTGTATCATAGATGTTTTGCCCATCAGGGGCGACCAGGAGTCAGTACGATTGAGTAAAAATAAACTCTCCAAAGGCCAGCAGCGCCGCGTGAACGCCAATCACCAGCGTCGTCTTAAAACGTCTAAGGAGAAGCCCGACTACGACGACAATCTGTTTGGCGAGCCTGATGAAGGTATCGTCATCAGCCGCTTTGGTATGCACGCTGATGTGGAATCCGCCGATGGCGACGTTCACCGCTGCAATATTCGCCGTACCATCCGTTCGCTGGTAACCGGCGACCGCGTAGTCTGGCGTCCGGGTAAACCGGCGGCGGAAGGCGTAAATGTCAAAGGGATCGTGGAAGCGGTGCATGAGCGCACCTCGGTGTTAACGCGTCCGGATTTCTACGACGGCGTGAAACCCATAGCCGCCAACATCGACCAGATTGTCATTGTCTCCGCCATTTTGCCGGAGCTGTCGCTCAATATTATCGACCGTTACCTGGTGGCCTGCGAAACCTTGCAGATTGAGCCGATTATCGTGCTCAACAAGATAGACCTGCTGGACGACGAAGGCATGGCGTTCGTCAACGAGCAGATGGATATCTACCGCAACATCGGTTATCGCGTATTGATGGTTTCCAGCCATACTCAGGATGGGCTGAAACCGCTGGAAGAGGCGTTGACCGGGCGCATCAGCATTTTTGCCGGGCAGTCTGGCGTCGGTAAATCCAGCCTGCTGAACGCGTTGCTGGGGCTGCAAAAAGAGATCCTGACCAACGATGTCTCTGACAACTCGGGGCTCGGTCAGCACACCACGACCGCCGCTCGGCTGTATCACTTCCCGCACGGCGGTGATGTGATTGATTCCCCTGGTGTGCGTGAGTTCGGCCTCTGGCACCTGGAGCCGGAACAAATCACTCAGGGCTTTGTCGAATTCCATGACTATTTAGGTCTGTGTAAATATCGCGATTGCAAACACGATACCGATCCGGGCTGCGCTATCCGGGAAGCGGTTGAGGAAGGGAAAATCGCGGAAACCCGTTTCGAAAACTATCACCGTATTCTGGAAAGCATGGCGCAGGTAAAAACGCGTAAAAACTTTTCTGATACGGATGACTGACAATTAAGCTAACCGTCGTTAGAATCGTCCCCTTTTTTTCAGGATCCGGCATGTTGGCCGGATCAGGAACGACAAAACAATGGCCTGGAGGCTACCTTGTTAAATTCATTTAAACTTTCGCTACAGTACATTCTGCCGAAACTATGGCTTACTCGCCTGGCGGGTTGGGGCGCAAGCAAGCGGGCAGGATGGCTGACAAAACTGGTTATCGATCTGTTCGTTAAATACTACAAGGTCGACATGAAAGAGGCGCAAAAGCCGGACACCGCCAGCTACCGCACCTTTAACGAATTCTTTGTCCGTCCGCTGCGTGACGAAGTACGCCCAATCGATACCGATCCGAATGTACTGGTCATGCCTGCCGATGGCGTTATCAGCCAGTTGGGTAAAATCGAAGAAGATAAAATCCTGCAAGCCAAAGGCCACAACTACAGCCTCGAAGCCCTGCTGGCAGGCAACTATCTGATGGCGGACCTGTTCCGCAACGGTACGTTTGTGACCACTTACCTCTCCCCGCGTGACTACCATCGCGTACACATGCCGTGCAACGGTATTCTGCGTGAGATGATCTACGTGCCGGGCGATCTCTTTTCCGTTAACCATCTCACCGCTCAGAACGTGCCGAATCTGTTTGCCCGTAACGAACGCGTGATTTGCCTTTTCGATACCGAATTTGGCCCAATGGCGCAGATTCTGGTCGGAGCGACGATTGTTGGCAGCATTGAGACGGTCTGGGCGGGCACCATTACGCCGCCGCGCGAAGGTATCATCAAGCGCTGGACCTGGCCTGCCGGGGAAAACGACGGTTCTGTGGCACTGCTGAAAGGCCAGGAAATGGGTCGCTTTAAACTCGGTTCCACCGTTATCAACCTGTTTGCACCGGGTAAAGTGAATCTGGTTGAGCAACTGGAAAGCCTGTCTGTCACGAAAATTGGCCAGCCGCTGGCAGTATCTACCGAAACCTTTGTTACGCCAGACGCTGAACCCGCCCCACTTCCTGCTGAAGAGATCGAAGCAGAACACGACGCCAGCCCATTGGTTGACGATAAAAAAGACCAGGTCTAATCCATCAAAGGAAACGCTGACGTGCGCCTGATTATCACTTTTCTGATGGCCTGGTGCCTCAGTTGGGGGGCGTACGCCGCGACGGCCCCCGATAGCAAACAAATCACTCAGGAACTGGAGCAGGCAAAAGCGGCGAAACCCGCACAGCCGGAAGTCGTAGAGGCGCTCCAGTCTGCCTTAAATGCGCTTGAGGAACGAAAAGGTTCCCTTGAGCGCATCAAACAATATCAGCAAGTTATCGATAATTATCCGAAACTCTCCGCTACTCTGCGCGCACAATTAAACAACATGCGTGACGAGCCGCGCAGCGTGTCGCCGGGAATGTCTACCGACGCGCTGAATCAGGAAATTCTCCAGGTCAGCAGCCAGTTGCTGGATAAAAGCCGTCAGGCCCAGCAAGAGCAGGAGCGCGCCCGCGAGATTGCCGATTCGCTGAATCAACTGCCGCAACAGCAAACCGACGCCCGCCGTCAGTTAAATGAGATCGAGCGCCGCCTGGGAACGCTTACCGGCAATACTCCGCTCAATCAGGCACAAAATTTCGCGTTGCAGTCTGACTCTGCACGTCTTAAGGCGCTCGTTGATGAACTGGAGCTGGCGCAGCTGTCTGCCAATAACCGCCAGGAATTAGCGCGCTTACGCTCAGAGCTGGCGGAAAAAGAGAGCCAGCAACTGGATGCGTATTTGCAGGCCTTACGTAATCAGTTGAATAGCCAACGTCAGCTTGAGGCGGAGCGGGCGCTGGAAAGTACCGAATTACTGGCAGAAAACAGTGCCGATTTGCCGAAAGATATCGTCGCGCAATTCAAAATTAACCGCGAACTATCGGCAGCGCTGAATCAACAGGCGCAGCGGATGGAGCTCGTTGCCTCGCAACAGCGTCAGGCTGCCAGCCAGACGTTACAGGTCCGGCAGGCGTTGAATACGCTGCGTGAACAGTCGCAATGGCTGGGATCGTCCAACCTGCTCGGCGAAGCGCTGCGGGCGCAGGTGGCACGGCTACCAGAAATGCCAAAACCACAACAGCTTGATACCGAAATGGCGCAGTTGCGTGTGCAACGGTTACGTTATGAGGATTTACTTAATAAACAGCCGCTGCTACGGCAAATCCATCAGGCCGACGGTCAGCCGCTGACCGCCGAGCAAAACCGTATTCTGGAAGCACAACTGCGCACTCAGCGTGAGTTGCTGAACTCATTGTTGCAGGGTGGCGACACGCTACTATTGGAACTGACCAAGCTGAAAGTCTCCAACGGGCAACTGGAGGATGCGCTGAAAGAGGTGAACGAAGCAACGCACCGCTATCTGTTCTGGACCTCTGACGTGCGCCCGATGACCATCGCCTGGCCGCTGGAAATCGCCCAGGATCTGCGTCGTCTCATTTCGCTGGACACCTTCAGTCAGTTGGGCAAAGCCAGTGTGATGATGCTGACCAGCAAAGAGACAATTTTGCCGCTGTTTGGCGCGTTGATTCTGGTCGGTTGCAGTATTTACTCGCGCCGCTATTTCACCCGTTTTCTTGAACGTTCGGCGGCGAAAGTCGGCAAAGTGACTCAGGATCACTTCTGGCTGACGTTGCGCACTCTTTTCTGGTCGATTCTCGTCGCGGCACCGTTACCGGTGCTGTGGATGACGCTGGGTTACGGCTTGCGCGAGGCGTGGCCTTATCCGCTGGCGGTCGCGATTGGCGATGGTGTAACGGCCACCGTGCCGCTGCTGTGGGTAGTGATGATTTGCGCCACCTTTGCCCGCCCGAACGGCTTGTTTATCGCTCATTTTGGCTGGCCGCGCGAACGTGTTTCCCGTGGGATGCGCTACTACCTGATGAGCATCGGGCTGATTATGGCGCTGATGATGTTCGATAACCTCGACGACCGCGAATTTTCCGGTTCGCTGGGACGGCTTTGCTTTATCCTCATTTGCGGTGCGCTGGCGGTGGTCACCCTAAGCCTGAAAAAAGCCGGTATTCCGTTGTATCTCAACAAAGAAGGCAGCGGCGACAACATTACCAACCATATGCTGTGGAACATGATGATTGGCGCACCACTGGTTGCCATTCTGGCGTCGGCGGTGGGTTATCTGGCAACGGCGCAGGCACTGTTAGCGAGGCTTGAAACCTCGGTTGCCATCTGGTTCCTGCTACTGGTGGTTTATCACGTTATCCGCCGCTGGATGCTGATCCAGCGTCGCAGGCTGGCGTTTGACCGGGCGAAGCATCGCCGGGCAGAGATGTTAGCGCAACGTGCGCGTGGCGAAGAGGAAGCGCATCATCACAGTAGCCCGGAAGGAGCAATTGAAGTCTATGAAAGCGAAGTCGATCTCGATGCCATCAGTGCGCAATCCTTGCGGCTGGTGCGCTCAATTTTGATGTTGATCGCCCTGCTTTCGGTCATTGTGCTGTGGTCAGAAATCCATTCCGCTTTCGGCTTCCTCGAAAATATTTCGCTGTGGGATGTCACCTCCACGGTACAGGGCGTAGAAAGTCTGGAGCCAATTACCCTCGGTGCGGTGCTGATTGCCATTCTGGTATTTATCATCACCACGCAGCTGGTGCGCAACCTGCCCGCGCTGCTGGAACTGGCGATTTTGCAGCACCTGGATTTAACGCCGGGTACGGGTTACGCCATCACCACCATCACAAAATATCTGCTGATGCTGATTGGCGGGCTGGTCGGCTTCTCAATGATTGGTATTGAGTGGTCGAAATTGCAGTGGCTGGTTGCCGCGCTCGGTGTTGGTCTCGGTTTTGGTTTGCAGGAAATTTTCGCCAACTTTATCTCTGGCCTGATCATCCTGTTCGAAAAACCGATTCGCATTGGCGATACGGTAACGATCCGCGATCTTACTGGTAGCGTGACAAAAATTAACACCCGCGCCACCACCATCAGCGACTGGGACCGTAAAGAGATAATCGTGCCGAACAAGGCGTTTATTACCGAGCAGTTTATCAACTGGTCGCTCTCTGACTCGGTCACGCGCGTAGTGTTGACGATTCCGGCCCCTGCCGATGCCAACAGTGAAGAAGTGACGGAAATCCTGCTCACCGCAGCGCGTCGCTGCTCGCTGGTGATCGACAACCCGGCACCGGAAGTCTTCCTGGTGGATCTGCAACAGGGGATTCAGATTTTCGAGCTGCGTATTTACGCCGCTGAGATGGGTCACCGTATGCCGCTACGCCATGAGATCCACCAGCTGATTCTGGCAGGCTTCCACGCCCACGGTATCGATATGCCATTCCCGCCCTTCCAGATGCGTCTGGAAAGCCTCAACGGTAAACAAACGGGGAGAACGCTGACGTCTGCGGGCAAAGGTCGTCAGGCGGGAAGTTTGTAATGCATGAAGCTGCCAAATGATGTCAACGTGGCTCATTTAGCAGCTTAACATCATCTTCAGTTATCACCGGCCCTGGAGAGTATCATCCATACGCATTACTTCCTGACAACTCATCGCCGGAGAGACGATGAGTTGCAGGATTTCATGTGATCAGTCGAGAGCTAACTCAGGTTTATTCGCCATGCGACTGCAATAGTTCTGGTAAATCGCCATCGCTAACAGCGAGAAGAAGACAGGGCCGCCAATCATCCACAATGTGCTGTCCCAGTCTCCGGCTTCAACCACAGGCTGAATAATGGTGAAGACGTTCGCAAATGTCACCACCAGAACGACAACCACCGTCGCAATCATTGCCGACATACGCGTTTTGAAAATCACAAATGGTCTGTCGAGATCCTGACGTGCTTTAAAAAACGGGAAAGCCAGCGCGAGGAACAGGTAAGGAAGCGTCATAGACACGTTCGCCATCAGCGTCAGCTTGTTAAAGAACGCCGATGCGGTACCGCCACCAAACGAAACCAGCAGAATGAAGACAGTAACCAACCCGCACTGCATCCACATGGCGATAGACGGCATCCCCATCGCATTCAGGCGCGTCATCGGTTCCGGCCACAACGCTTTCGGCGTCCCCTGGATGATGGCTTTCAGCGGTGAATAGCAAAGCGTAAAGAACGCACCGGTATAAGCGAGGAACATCGAAAGTCCGGTAATACGCGCAAACCATACGCCCAGCGACAATGACGCTTCAGGTGACAAATGCAGTGCGTTACCCAGCGTCACCCCGAGGCTCTTCATCAGCACATAGGTAATATTGCCAAGGTTAACGGAACCATTACTTAATACCTGCTGCCAGTTTGTGCTGACGCCCCATAAAAATATTGCCAGCGAATAACCGATTGAAATAACAATAGCGGCAAAAACAATACCTTTGGCAAAGTTCTTTTCTGGATTTTCCGTTTTATCGACCAGACCACCAACCGCTTCAATTCCGCCATAGGCAAAAATAGCAAATACCACAAACGATAGCATTGCCAGACCGGACTGATAACCCGGGTTCGGTGATGCAAGGAAATTAATATCCTGCGCGAAATGCCCACCATTTAATAACAAAATAGTAATGCTTACTAACAGCAATACTAAATTCAGACACATTACTGCAATACCGCCCACCGCAGTAATGCGGGCAATTTTATTAATCCCCTTTGAAGCAACGACGGTGACCAGAATCATCCATGCTACTGCCAGCAGACCAACCACCTGCGTAGGCTCCAGTCCGGCAATACGCCAGTGCTGGGTCATGTCACTACCATAGAGGAATGTTGAGAACGGTACCCAAACTTTCGCGGAGGTACTCACCATCCAGATGATATAAGAGGAAAACCACATAAACGTACCAATGAAGGCAAAACGTGGTCCGACACTATTATTCATCCAGGAATAGATACCACCTTCTTCTTTGCGATAAGCAGCTCCCATTTCAGCCATCATTAAGGCGAATGGAATAAAGAATAACAATGCAGAAAATATATAAAAGGGAATCGCACTATAACCCATTAAGTAATAAGCCGATGGGCTATTGGCAAATCCAAATACGGAAGTAAAGATCATCAATATGAGTCCTATCAGACTCATCTTTTTTATCGTGTGAGGCATGAAACCATCCTTCATTTCAGCGCGTGTATAACACGAGCCCACTGAACTGCACTGCGCAACATTGAGCAGGCAGCGTAAAAACCAATACAGAATTGATACTTGGATGATATCAAATATCCAGTCTTAAATTGTGGCCTTTAACGGAAAAATGAAAACATATGCTACAGAATGGCGCTTATCACGCCATTCTTCGCTGTTAATTCAGTAATTTTTCAGAATTATGCCCGGTCAACGCTAAAGGCGATGACTTCAGCCAGTGTCTCCGCGCCCAGCGCCAACATCACCAGACGATCAACACCTAATGCCACGCCGGAACAGTCAGGCATACCGACTTTCAAGGCTTCAATCAGATTCTGGTCAATGGGGTGCTGCGGCAAACCGCGCGCCGCGCGCTTACGGTTATCTTGTTCAAAGCGTTGTTGCTGCTCACGGGCATCCGTTAATTCATGGAAACCATTCGCCAGCTCAATACCTTTATAATAAACCTCAAAGCGTTCAGCGACCCGATGATCTTCGGTACTGATTTGCGCCAGTGATGCCTGGCTGGCTGGAAAGTGGTACACAAAGGTCGGTTTTTCTTTACCAATATTTGGCTCTACGCCAAAGGTAAACAGCAATTGTAGCAACGTGTCGCGGTCTTCTTCGGTATCAGCAACATTGCTCAAATCCAGTTTCGCTGCGACTTCCCGCAGTTGCGTTTTGTCGGCAGAGAGCGGGTCAATTTCCAGATAACGCAAGAAAGCTTGTTGATAAGAAAGGCTTTCTGCTGCCGGGCAGTCCAGCACCTGTTGTAAGAGATCGTCCACCTCGTTCATCAACCGGTACATATCATAGTGCGGTCGATACCACTCCAGCATAGTGAACTCAGGGTTGTGATAACGCCCCATCTCTTCATTACGGAAGCTGCGGCACAGCTGGAATACCGGCCCACAACCAGCAACCAGCAGGCGTTTCATATGGTATTCCGGGCTGGTCATTAACCAGAGATTCATCCCCTGCGAATGCCCGGGGCCAACGAAACGTGTCTCAAACGGGACCAAATGAATATCGGTTACCGTCGCCTGGCTCATACAAGGCGTCTCCACCTCCAGCACTCCACGATCGGCAAAGAAACGACGGATCTCCGCCATAATCGCCGCGCGTTTTAATAAGTTAGGAATGGATGCGCTCGGCTGCCAGGATGCCGTTTCGCTCATAGTTAAATCTCCAGTTTTTGACAAGGGCACGAAGTCTACTCGCAACGCGACGGCGAGACAAATTTTACGCAGGAATCAAACAGCGGTGGGCAGTGACTAAAAAAAGCACGATCTGATGGTTTAGTAATTAAATTAATCATCTTCAGTGATAATTTAGCCCTCTTGCGCACTAAAAAAATCGATCTCGTCAAATTTCAGACTTATCCATCAGACTATACTGTTGTACCTATAAAGGAGCAGTGGAATAGCGTTCGCAGACCGTAACTTTCAGGCACTTACCCTGAAGTACGGGGCTGTGGGATAAAAACAATCTGGAGGAATGTCGTGCAAACCTTTCAAGCCGATCTTGCCATTGTAGGCGCCGGTGGCGCGGGATTACGTGCTGCAATTGCTGCCGCGCAGGCAAATCCAAATGCAAAAATCGCACTAATCTCAAAAGTATACCCGATGCGTAGCCATACCGTTGCTGCAGAAGGGGGCTCCGCCGCTGTCGCGCAGGATCATGACAGCTTCGAATATCACTTTCACGATACAGTAGCGGGTGGCGACTGGTTGTGTGAGCAGGATGTCGTGGATTATTTCGTCCACCACTGCCCAACCGAAATGACCCAACTGGAACTGTGGGGATGCCCATGGAGCCGTCGCCCGGATGGTAGCGTCAACGTACGTCGCTTCGGCGGCATGAAAATCGAGCGCACCTGGTTCGCCGCCGATAAGACCGGCTTCCATATGCTGCACACGCTGTTCCAGACCTCTCTGCAATTCCCGCAGATCCAGCGTTTTGACGAACATTTCGTGCTGGATATTCTGGTTGATGATGGTCATGTTCGCGGCCTGGTAGCAATGAACATGATGGAAGGCACGTTGGTGCAGATCCGTGCTAACGCGGTCGTTATGGCTACCGGCGGTGCGGGTCGCGTTTATCGTTACAACACCAACGGCGGCATCGTTACCGGTGACGGTATGGGTATGGCGCTAAGCCACGGCGTTCCGCTGCGTGACATGGAATTCGTTCAGTATCACCCAACCGGTCTGCCAGGTTCCGGTATCCTGATGACCGAAGGCTGCCGTGGTGAAGGCGGTATTCTGGTCAACAAAAATGGCTACCGTTATCTGCAAGATTACGGCATGGGCCCGGAAACTCCGCTGGGCGAGCCGAAAAACAAATATATGGAACTGGGTCCACGCGACAAAGTTTCTCAGGCCTTCTGGCACGAATGGCGTAAAGGCAACACCATCTCCACGCCGCGTGGTGATGTGGTTTATCTCGACCTGCGTCACCTCGGCGAGAAAAAACTGCATGAACGTCTGCCGTTCATCTGCGAACTGGCGAAAGCGTACGTTGGCGTCGATCCGGTTAAAGAACCAATTCCGGTACGTCCGACTGCACACTACACCATGGGCGGTATCGAAACCGATCAGAACTGTGAAACCCGCATTAAAGGTCTGTTCGCCGTGGGTGAATGTTCCTCTGTTGGTCTGCACGGTGCAAACCGTCTGGGCTCCAACTCCCTGGCGGAACTGGTGGTCTTCGGCCGTCTGGCCGGTGAACAAGCGACAGAGCGTGCAGCAACTGCCGGTAATGGCAACGAAGCGGCAATTGAAGCGCAGGCAGCTGGCGTTGAACAACGTCTGAAAGATCTGGTTAACCAGGATGGCGGCGAAAACTGGGCGAAGATCCGCGACGAAATGGGCCTGGCAATGGAAGAAGGTTGCGGTATCTACCGTACGCCGGAACTGATGCAGAAAACCATCGACAAGCTGGCAGAGCTGCAGGAACGCTTCAAGCGCGTGCGCATCACCGACACCTCCAGCGTGTTCAACACCGACCTGCTCTACACCATTGAACTGAGCCACGGTCTGAACGTTGCTGAATGTATGGCGCACTCCGCAATGGCACGTAAAGAGTCCCGCGGCGCACACCAGCGTCTGGACGAAGGTTGCACCGAGCGTGACGACGTCAACTTTCTCAAACACACCCTCGCCTTCCGCGATGCTGATGGCACGACTCGCCTGGAGTACAGCGACGTGAAGATTACTACGCTGCCGCCAGCTAAACGCGTTTACGGTGGCGAAGCGGATGCAGCCGATAAGGCGGAAGCAGCCAATAAGAAGGAGAAGGCGAATGGCTGAGATGAAAAACCTGAAAATTGAGGTGGTGCGCTATAACCCGGAAGTCGATACCGCACCGCATAGCGCATTCTATGAAGTGCCTTATGACGCAACTACCTCATTACTGGATGCGCTGGGCTACATCAAAGACAACCTGGCACCGGACCTGAGTTACCGCTGGTCCTGCCGTATGGCGATTTGTGGTTCCTGCGGCATGATGGTTAACAACGTGCCAAAACTGGCATGTAAAACCTTCCTGCGTGATTACACCGACGGTATGAAGGTTGAAGCGTTAGCTAACTTCCCGATTGAACGCGATCTGGTGGTCGATATGACCCACTTCATCGAAAGTCTGGAAGCGATCAAACCGTACATCATCGGCAACTCCCGCACCGCGGATCAGGGTACTAACATCCAGACCCCGGCGCAGATGGCAAAGTATCACCAGTTCTCCGGTTGCATCAACTGTGGTCTGTGCTACGCCGCGTGCCCGCAGTTTGGCCTGAACCCAGAGTTCATCGGTCCGGCTGCCATTACGCTGGCGCATCGTTATAACGAAGATAGCCGCGACCACGGTAAGAAGGGGCGTATGGCGCAGTTGAACAGCCAGAACGGTGTATGGAGCTGTACTTTCGTGGGCTATTGCTCCGAAGTCTGCCCGAAACACGTCGATCCGGCTGCGGCCATTCAGCAGGGCAAAGTAGAAAGTTCGAAAGACTTTCTTATCGCGACCCTGAAACCACGCTAAGGAGTGCAACATGACGACTAAACGTAAACCGTATGTACGGCCAATGACGTCCACCTGGTGGAAAAAATTGCCGTTTTATCGCTTTTACATGCTGCGCGAAGGCACGGCGGTTCCGGCTGTGTGGTTCAGCATTGAACTGATTTTCGGGCTGTTTGCCCTGAAAAATGGCCCGGAAGCCTGGGCGGGATTCGTCGACTTTTTACAAAACCCGGTTATCGTGATCATTAACCTGATCACTCTGACGGCAGCTCTGCTGCACACCAAAACCTGGTTTGAACTGGCACCGAAAGCGGCCAATATCATTGTAAAAGACGAAAAAATGGGACCAGAGCCAATTATCAAAAGTCTCTGGGCGGTAACTGTGGTTGCCACCATCGTAATCCTGTTTGTTGCCCTGTACTGGTAAGGAGCCTGAGATGATTAATCCAAATCCAAAGCGTTCTGACGAACCGGTATTCTGGGGCCTCTTCGGGGCCGGTGGTATGTGGAGCGCAATTATTGCGCCGGTGATGATCCTGCTGGTGGGTATTCTGCTGCCACTGGGGCTGTTTCCGGGTGATGCGCTGAGCTACGAGCGCGTTCTGGCGTTCGCGCAGAGCTTCATTGGTCGCGTATTCCTGTTCCTGATGATCGTTCTGCCGCTGTGGTGTGGTTTACACCGTATGCACCACGCGATGCACGATCTGAAAATCCACGTGCCTGCGGGCAAATGGGTTTTCTACGGTCTGGCTGCTATCCTGACAGTTGTCACGCTGATTGGTGTCGTTACAATCTAACGCATCGCCAATGTAAATCCGGCCCGCCTATGGCGGGCCGTTTTGTATGGAAACCAGACCTTATGTTCAAAACGACGCTCTGCGCCTTATTAATTACCGCCTCTTGCTCCACATTTGCTGCCCCTCAACAAATCAACGATATTGTGCATCGCACAATTACCCCGCTTATAGAGCAACAAAAGATCCCCGGTATGGCGGTGGCGGTAATTTATCAGGGTAAACCTTATTACTTTACCTGGGGCTATGCGGACATCGCCAAAAAGCAGCCCGTCACACAGCAAACGTTGTTTGAGTTAGGTTCGGTCAGCAAAACATTTACGGGCGTGCTTGATGGCGACGCTATTGCTCGAGGGGAAATCAAGTTAAGCGATCCCGCAACAAAATACTGGCCTGAACTTACCGCTAAACAGTGGAATGGGATCACACTATTACATCTTGCGACCTACACCGCTGGCGGCCTGCCATTGCAGGTGCCGGATGAAGTGAAATCCTCAAGCGACTTGCTGCGCTTCTATCAAAACTGGCAGCCTGCATGGGCTCCAGGAACACAACGTCTGTATGCCAACTCCAGTATCGGTTTGTTCGGCGCACTGGCTGTGAAGCCGTCTGGTTTGAGTTTTGAGCAGGCGATGCAAACTCGTGTCTTCCAGCCACTCAAACTCAACCATACGTGGATTAATGTACCTCCCCCAGAAGAAAAGAATTACGCCTGGGGATATCGCGAAGGTAAGGCAGTGCATGTTTCGCCAGGGGCGTTAGATGCTGAAGCTTATGGTGTGAAGTCGACCATTGAAGATATGGCCCGCTGGGTGCAAAGCAATTTACCCCCCCTTGATATCAATGAGAAAACGCTTCAACAAGGGATACAACTGGCACAATCTCGCTACTGGCAAACCGGCGATATGTATCAGGGCCTGGGCTGGGAAATGCTGGACTGGCCGGTCAATCCTGACAGCATCATTAACGGCAGTGACAATAAAATTGCACTGGCAGCACGCCCGGTAAAAGCGATTAAGCCCCCAACTCCTGCAGTACGCGCATCATGGGTACATAAAACGGGGGCGACCGGCGGATTTGGTAGCTATGTCGCGTTTATTCCAGAAAAAGAGCTGGGTATCGTGATGCTGGCTAACAAAAACTATCCCAATCCAGCGAGAGTCGCCGCCTGTCAGATTCTCAACGCTCTACAGTAAAATTTCATCGGGTCCGAATTTTCGGACCTTTTCTGCGCTTTTCCTTGCTGTCATCTACACTTAGAAAAAAACCAGTAAGGAAACATTTATGCGCCTGCTCCCTCTCGTTGCCGCAGCGACAGCTGCATTTCTGGTCGTTGCCTGTAGTTCTCCTACGCCGCCGCGTGGCGTGACCGTAGTGAATAATTTCGACGCCAAACGTTATCTCGGTACCTGGTATGAGATTGCCCGTTTTGATCACCGTTTTGAACGTGGACTGGAAAAAGTCACCGCAACATACAGCCTGCGTGATGACGGCGGCCTGAATGTCATTAATAAAGGCTATAACCCTGACAGAGGAATGTGGCAGCAGAGTGAAGGGAAAGCGTACTTTACCGGCGCACCAACTCGCGCTGCGCTGAAAGTGTCATTCTTTGGTCCTTTCTATGGCGGTTATAACGTTATTGCACTCGATCGGGAATACCGCCATGCGCTGGTTTGCGGCCCGGACCGCGACTACCTGTGGATACTCTCCCGCACGCCAACCATTTCTGACGAAGTGAAACAGGAGATGCTGGCAGTCGCGACCCGGGAAGGGTTTGATGTCAGTAAGTTTATTTGGGTACAGCAGCCCGGTAGTTAGTGAGTGCTGAGTTTCAGACCAATAATCCCCAATACGATTAACGCCAGACTCGCCAGACGCATCGGGTTAGCGGACTCACCGAGCAGCACAATGCCGGTGATGGCCGCGCCGACTGCGCCAATACCCGTCCACACGGCATAAGCCGTCCCTACCGGTAACGATTTCATCGCCCAGGCAAGTAGCGCCATACTGACTATCATCGCCGTCACGGTAATAACACTCGGCGTCAAACGGCTAAAGCCGTGGGTATATTTCAGGCCAACAGCCCATACCACTTCCAGCAGACCAGCAATAACTAAGATAATCCAGGACATATCAGGCTCCGGAAATTTGGGGCCGTCCCCGGTGAAAAGAGGCGTTTGCAGGTCGTCCTGCAAAGCTGATGGTTGAACGGATATTTTGCCAGGTGGCAGGGGAATTTCAACTATTACCTTTATGACGATCGCAGAAAAAACAAACGGCACGACACTGCTGTCGTACCGTGATTGCTTATTGCTGCGCTTTCGTTGCTGCGCCAGAAATCGCGTTACCGCCATCAGAAATGTCTTCACCAACGCCACGCGTGGTGTTGCAGGCAGTTAATACTGTTGAAAGCACCAGAACAGAAAAGATCGCTGCAATTGTCTTCTTCACCATAACGTCTTCCTTTTAGGTAATGTTATTTATGTTTGCCTATAGCAAATTAATAATAGACAACATCGCCAAAAATGATGGAAATCTGATGATTTTTCGGAAGAGAAGAAAAATTAGCTGGCAGCGCGAGAGATGGAGTTGCCGAGATGTTTGATGTCTTCGCCGAAACCGCAAGCGGTGTTACAGCCCGTGAGCAGCGTGCTGGCAAGCAAAACAAGAACGATAAGGCGTTTCATCATCTCTGACCTGAATAAGTGATGGTGCAGCCTGCAGGCCGCACCACAACCGCATTACTTCACGCGAGAGACGTATTCACCAGAGCGGGTATCCACTTTGATGACTTCGCCGATTTGTACGAACAGCGGAACTTTAACCACAGCGCCAGTAGACAGGGTAGCCGGTTTGCCGCCAGTACCTGCGGTATCACCTTTCAGGCCCGGATCGGTATCAACGATTTCCAGTTCAACGAAGTTCGGCGGAGTAACGGAGATCGGCTGACCATTCCACAGAGTTACGATACACTCTGCCTGATCCAGCAGCCATTTAGCGTTGTCGCCAATTGCTTTTGCATCAGCAGACAGCTGCTCGAAAGTTTCGTTGTTCATGAAGTGCCAGAACTCACCGTCGTTGTACAGGTAAGTAAGGTTCATATCGACAACATCAGCGCCTTCAGCGGAATCAGTAGATTTGAAGGTTTTTTCTACGCGAGTACCGGTCAGCAGACGACGCAGTTTAACGCGAGCAAATGCCTGGCCTTTACCCGGTTTTACGAATTCACTCGCTTCAACCGCGTAAGGTTCGCCGTCTAACATGATTTTAAGACCAGCACGAAAATCGTTGCTATAGTACGTTGCCATAAGGCCCTCTGAAATTTGTTAATTGGTAGCTAAGCCACAAAATGGCGCATATTGTAACCCTAAATACCCCATCCAGAGAAGATTGGTTAACGCAACTTGCCGATGTTGTGACCGATCCTGATGAACTTCTGCGTCTTTTGAATATAGACGCGGACGAAAAACTGTTGGCCGGACGCAGCGCCAAAAAGCTGTTTGCCCTGCGTGTGCCCCGCTCATTTATCGATCGCATGGAGAAAGGCAATCCGGACGATCCTCTTTTGCGTCAGGTACTTACCTCGCAAGATGAGTTTGTCGTCGCGTCCGGATTCTCCACCGACCCACTGGAAGAACAGCACAGCGTAGTGCCTGGTTTGTTGCATAAATACCACAACCGGGCGCTTTTGCTGGTCAAAGGCGGCTGCGCGGTAAATTGCCGCTATTGCTTCCGTCGCCACTTCCCCTATGCCGAAAATCAGGGCAACAAGCGTAACTGGCAGACTGCACTTGAGTATGTTGCTGCGCATCCGGAACTGGACGAGATGATTTTCTCCGGCGGCGATCCGCTGATGGCGAAAGATCACGAGCTGGACTGGTTGCTCACACAACTGGAAGCCATCCCGCATATCAAACGTCTGCGGATTCACAGCCGTCTGCCGATTGTGATCCCGGCACGTATCACCGAGGCGCTGGTTGAACGCTTTGCCCGTTCTACGCTGCAAATCTTGCTGGTGAATCACATCAATCATGCCAATGAGGTAGATGAAACGTTCCGTCAGGCGATGGCTAAATTGCGCCGTGTCGGTGTCACCCTGCTTAACCAGAGCGTTCTGTTACGTGGTGTGAACGATAACGCACAAACGTTGGCAAACCTGAGTAATGCGTTGTTCGATGCCGGCGTGATGCCGTATTACCTGCATGTGCTAGATAAAGTACAGGGCGCGGCGCATTTTATGGTGAGTGATGACGAAGCACGGCAGATTATGCGTGAGTTGCTGACATTGGTGTCGGGATATCTGGTGCCGAAACTGGCGCGAGAAATTGGCGGCGAACCCAGCAAAACGCCGCTGGATCTCCAGCTACGCCAGCAGTAACTGATTAAACAGGGAGTTAAACATTAAAATTGCCTGATGCGCTACGCTTATCAGGCCTACATCGTGCATTGAAATTGAATGGATTTGCAATGAACTGTAGGCCGGATAAGGCGTTTACGCCGCATCCGGCAAGAGCAACAAACGCAAGTACAGCAACCTGTCATTAAACTGAGAAATTTAATCTTTGCACGTTGCATAACCTTTAATTATTCATATGCATTGCTGTTGTTACTTTTTATATAGCTAACACCAATAATTAACCTTTCTTTTCGGTAATGACTCCAACTTACTGATAGTGTTTTATGTTCAGATAATGCCCGATGACCTTGTCATGCAGCTCCACCGATTTTGAGAACGACAGTGACTTCCGTT
>NZ_JBQZXC010000033.1:0-34392 GCF_053555815.1 Shigella sp. SIG6
CACCTTCTGCTGACCGTTTTCGATGTACAAACCGAGCGGCGCATTGCTTTCATCATAGATGCCGCCGTTCATCGCCATCTGCACCTGACCCTGACTATTAATATCCGCCAGCAGAGCATGTAACGTTCCCCACGCTTCGCCATTGGCTTTTTGCCAGTACATTTTCACCCGCTCTGTTTGAGGATTAACGGTATACGCCTGTACGGTCAGCGTCGGATCTGAGAGTGCGCAATCATCAGCGGCAACAGCAAACAAGGGAAGTAAGGTGAGGGTGAGAAAAATCCGTTTGAGATTCAAGGTGATCATTCCTTTACCAATGAGTAGCCGATGCGCCATTATAGGTCCTGGATGTGGGATTTTTTTATCCTGTTAGCGACCTTGACGAGTACCAAAAAGCGCGAAGTTCAACTATTGTTCTGTGGTGTTCTGTTGCGTGTTGACGGCAAAATTTTGCTGGCGTAACATGCGCGCACGATCACTCTAAGAGGACATTCGCCTTGGACACACCCAGTAGATACTGGCTCACTATCCTGTCATCCAGGATCAACTCCTAAGGCTATCCCTTTTTGCTGATAGCCTTAGCGGTTGTCAGCGACCTCAATTTTTCCCGTCGCGCTGAGTCAGGCTGTTTAATGGTCTGAAACCCAATTTGTTTCTGTGTGCCCACCGAACTGTCCGATATTTTAAGCATTGGGAGTCCCGGTCATGCTGAGCGCATTTCAACTGGAAAATAACCGACTGACCCGGCTGGAAGTCGAAGAGTCACAACCCCTTGTAAATGCAGTATGGATTGATCTTGTCGAACCGGACGACGACGAGCGACTGCGCGTACAATCTGAACTTGGCCAGAGCCTGGCAACCCGCCCGGAACTGGAAGACATCGAAGCATCGGCACGTTTCTTTGAAGACGACGACGGCCTGCATATTCACTCCTTCTTCTTCTTTGAAGATGCGGAAGATCACGCCGGTAACTCCACTGTGGCATTTACCATCCGTGATGGTCGTCTGTTTACTCTGCGTGAGCGTGAACTGCCCGCTTTTCGTCTGTATCGTATGCGTGCCCGTAGCCAGTCGATGGTAGACGGTAACGCCTACGAGTTGCTGCTGGATCTGTTCGAAACCAAAATCGAACAGTTGGCAGATGAAATTGAAAATATCTATAGCGACCTGGAGCAGTTGAGCCGGGTGATTATGGAAGGGCATCAGGGCGATGAGTACGACGAGGCGCTCTCCACGCTGGCGGAACTGGAAGATATCGGCTGGAAAGTTCGCCTGTGTCTGATGGATACCCAGCGCGCTCTCAACTTCCTGGTGCGTAAAGCGCGTTTACCGGGTGGGCAACTGGAGCAGGCGCGTGAAATCCTGCGCGATATCGAATCCCTGCTGCCGCATAACGAATCCCTGTTCCAGAAGGTGAACTTCCTGATGCAGGCGGCAATGGGTTTTATCAACATCGAGCAGAACCGCATCATCAAAATTTTCTCGGTGGTATCCGTCGTGTTCCTGCCGCCAACGCTGGTTGCTTCCAGCTACGGGATGAACTTTGAGTTTATGCCAGAACTGAAGTGGAGTTTCGGCTACCCTGGCGCGATTATCTTTATGATCCTCGCGGGCCTGGCACCGTATCTGTACTTTAAGCGGAAGAACTGGTTGTAAAAAGAAGGCGGTGGCTTAGCCTGGCTAAGCCACCTGTTATTCAAAGGCTCCAGGTATTTAACCCTTTTACCTCTTTCTCATAAAACCATTTGTTCGTGTTAACAGCAACATAGGCTGCTACGGCAATTCCCAGAATGTTAACGCCAATTAATGCACCAACAAATAGAGATAGAATGCCAAGTAATAGAACTATAATTGCTTTTTTCCATAAGCCCAGAACAAATAAATAGATCCAGGAACAGAAGAAAGCAATGAAATTCATTTGAATAGTTAATCGTTGTCTTACTTTTAATGCTTTAAATGCTGCTTTATATTCTGGTGTTGCTCCCCAGAATCCAGGAAAGCCATGTTGATCATAAAAATTAAATCGGTATTTCCATTTTTCACTTAATGAATCATCGTTCATATATTCCTTACTCATAAATACTCCATAACTATTGTTTTGATGAATCAGTAGGTGCAAGCATTAGCATACTGAAAGTGGAAAAATAACAAATCAAAAAAATCATCGAACCATTGCCTGAACAGGCAAAATCTTCGGCTATCATTGTGATGATAGAGATGATATATACTGCTAATGTACCAAAAACATAAATTTTTATATATATGAAACCACTATCACGGAGTCGTTGGCAATTCATGTTGATGACGAGATAATGGAGTGCGATGGTAGAGACTATAACAAGAAAACCTGCTTCCCCATCGTTAAAAAAGATAATAAGAAAGGCAAAAATGAAATTTATTAAAATAAATGAAAATATATATCGGCGTCTGGAAATCTTACCGTTAGATGTTGGGATAAACATACGTAACATAAATTTTACATCCTTGTGTGAGTCTCCTGTCAGCATGGCAATATGCCCACTCTCATACAAGAGTCGGCATATTTTTTCAGGATATATTTATTTTTTATTTGGACGTTCTACGCTGCGTATAAATCGCGTCCATCACAAAAATTGCCAGCGCCACCCAAATAAAGGTGAAAGTCACCATCTTATCGGCACCCGGTTTTTCACCATAAAACGTCACAGCCAGCAGGAACATCAGCGTCGGGCCAATGTACTGAAAAAAGCCTAACGTTGAGAGACGCAGGCGCGTGGCAGCGGCAGTAAAACACAACAGCGGTACGGTAGTGACAATACCGGCGGCGATCAGCAGTAAATTCAGCGACATCGGGTTTTGCCCCATATGGCTGGTTGAACTGTCGGCAATAGCAAACAGGTAAATCGCCGCCATGGGCAGCAGCCACATGGTTTCAATTAACATGCCGGTTTGTGCTTCTACCGCAATCTTCTTGCGCACCAGGCCGTAGAAGGCAAAACTAAATGCCAGCCCCAGCGCGATAATAGGTAGCGAACCAAAAGTCCACAGCTGGACCAACACGCCACATATCGCCAGAATCACCGCCAGCCATTGCATCCGGCGGAATCGCTCGCCGAGGAAAATCATCCCCAGCACAATGTTCACCAGCGGGTTAATAAAGTAACCAAGGCTCGCTTCCAGCATATGGTGATTGTTCACCGCCCAGATAAACAGTAGCCAGTTGCCACCAATCAGCACGGCAGAGACTGCCAGCATAAAAATTTTCTGTGGCGTCTGAATCAGCGTTTTTAAATAGGACCACTGGCGGCAAATGCTCATCAGCACCACCATAAAGAAAAACGACCAGATCACGCGATGCGTCAGGATCTCATCGGCGGGCACGTAGTAAATCAGCTTGAAGTATGCTGGCGCAATACCCCAAATAAAATAAGCGGCAAGAGCGAGTAATACGCCCTGCCGCGTTTGTTTTGCATCCATCGGGAATACTCATTTTTAATTGGTAACAGCAGTTTACCTGCTTTTATGTCTTCAACCTACCATATAGGTGGCGGTGGCACTGGCAATATAAAGCTGTTCTTCATTGTGTAATTCAACGCGGGCGACGGCGACTTTATTGCCTGCACGCAACAGGCTACTGGTAGCAGTAAAACGCTCGCCCCTGCCTGGGCGCAGATAATCAACGCGAAGATCAATGGTCCCCATCCGCGATAGCCGCTGGCGTAGTTCATCTTCACTGATGGTTTCGTGGCGGGTTAAGGTACTTCCCACGCACACCAGACCGGCGGCGACATCCAGCGCCGACGCAATGACTCCGCCGTGCAAAATGCTTTGCGCCCAGTTACCCACCATCATCGGCTGATTTTTAAAGGCCAGCTGTGCGAACTCTTTTTCGTAACGCTCCAGTTCCATCCCCAATGCGCGGTTAAATGGCATGTGATAAACAAACATCTCACCCACTAATTTCAGGGCTTGTTCAGCGGTCAGTACGGCAGACATATCATCCTTACACTTCATTGGTTAATTAAATGTTGATTTTATGCTTCTTTGTTGTTGGTTTCTACTTTAGGAAGGGATAACTAACGGCAATGGAGTTAAGTATGTAAAATAGCCCGCAGAAAAACATTCACCTTATCAATAATTCGTTACGGAGAACACGACCGATGCGGACTCTGCAGGGCTGGTTGTTGCCGGTGTTTATGTTGCCTATGGCAGTATATGCACAAGAGGCAACGGTGAAAGAGGTGCATGACGCGCCAGCGGTGCGTGGCAGTATTATCGCCAATATGCTGCAGGAGCATGACAATCCGTTCACGCTCTATCCTTATGACACCAACTACCTCATCTACACCCAAACCAGCGATCTGAATAAAGAAGCGATTGCCAGTTACGACTGGGCGGAAAATGCGCGTAAGGATGAAGTAAAGTTTCAGTTGAGCCTGGCATTTCCGCTGTGGCGTGGGATTTTAGGCCCAAACTCGGTGTTGGGTGCGTCTTATACGCAAAAATCCTGGTGGCAACTGTCCAATAGCGAAGAGTCTTCACCGTTTCGTGAAACCAACTACGAACCGCAATTGTTCCTCGGTTTTGCCACCGATTACCGTTTTGCAGGTTGGACGCTGCGCGATGTGGAGATGGGGTATAACCACGACTCTAACGGGCGTTCAGACCCGACCTCCCGCAGCTGGAACCGCCTTTATACTCGCCTGATGGCAGAAAACGGTAACTGGCTGGTAGAAGTGAAGCCGTGGTATGTGGTGGGTAATACTGACGATAACCCGGATATCACCAAATATATGGGTTACTACCAGCTTAAAATCGGCTATCACCTCGGTGATGCGGTGCTCAGTGCGAAAGGACAGTACAACTGGAACACCGGCTACGGCGGCGCGGAGTTAGGCTTAAGTTACCCGATCACCAAACATGTGCGCCTTTATACTCAGGTTTACAGCGGCTATGGCGAATCGCTCATCGACTATAACTTCAACCAGACCCGTGTCGGTGTAGGGGTTATGCTAAACGACTTGTTTTGATGAACGGTTGAGTGGTTGGCAAATCTGGAATCCAGCATCCAGGATTACCCTCTCAGAGACTAAAAGCATTGCAGTTTCTCGCGCAGGCGCTGAAAATAGCGCCTGTTTTTATTTCAGGCAATCGGGGTGAATGTGGCGCAGGCGGAAGTGTTGAATCTGGAGTCCGGAGCTAAACAGGTTTTACAAGAAACCTTTGGCTACCAACAGTTTCGCCCCGGCCAGGAAGAAATTATCGACACTGTGCTTTCCGGTCGCGATTGCCTGGTTGTTATGCCCACTGGTGGCGGAAAATCCCTTTGCTATCAAATTCCTGCCTTATTGCTAAACGGCCTTACCGTGGTTGTTTCACCGCTGATTTCGTTGATGAAAGATCAGGTGGATCAACTACAGGCCAACGGCGTGGCGGCGGCGTGCCTTAACTCGACGCAAACCCGCGAACAGCAACTTGAAGTGATGACAGGCTGCCGCACCGGGCAAATTCGCTTACTGTATATCGCCCCGGAACGCCTGATGCTGGATAACTTTCTTGAGCATCTGGCGCACTGGAATCCGGTGTTATTAGCCGTCGATGAAGCGCACTGTATCTCCCAATGGGGCCACGATTTCCGCCCGGAATATGCCGCGCTCGGTCAGTTGCGCCAGCGGTTCCCGACGCTGCCGTTTATGGCGCTGACCGCCACAGCCGACGACACCACGCGCCAGGATATCGTGCGCCTGCTGGGGCTGAACGATCCGCTGATTCAAATCAGCAGTTTTGACCGTCCGAATATTCGCTACATGCTGATGGAGAAATTCAAACCGCTCGATCAGTTGATGCGCTACGTGCAGGAACAGCGCGGTAAGTCTGGCATTATCTACTGCAACAGCCGGGCGAAAGTAGAAGACACCGCTGCGCGCCTGCAAAGCAAGGGTATTAGCGCGGCGGCCTATCATGCCGGGCTGGAAAATAATGTCCGCGCCGACGTGCAGGAGAAATTCCAGCGCGATGATCTGCAAATTGTGGTGGCGACGGTGGCGTTCGGCATGGGCATCAATAAACCAAACGTTCGCTTCGTGGTCCACTTTGATATTCCGCGCAATATCGAATCCTATTATCAGGAAACCGGTCGCGCCGGGCGTGATGGCCTGCCTGCGGAAGCGATGCTGTTTTACGATCCGGCTGATATGGCGTGGCTGCGCCGTTGTCTGGAAGAGAAGCAGCAGGGGCAGTTGCAGGATATCGAGCGCCACAAACTCAATGCGATGGGCGCGTTTGCCGAAGCGCAAACTTGCCGTCGTCTGGTATTGCTGAACTATTTTGGCGAAGGGCGTCAGGAGCCGTGCGGGAACTGCGATATCTGCCTCGATCCGCCGAAACAGTACGACGGTTCAACCGATGCTCAGATTGCCCTTTCCACCATTGGTCGTGTGAATCAGCGGTTTGGGATGGGTTATGTGGTGGAAGTGATTCGTGGTGCTAATAACCAGCGTATCCGCGACTATGGTCATGACAAACTGAAAGTCTATGGTATGGGCCGTGATAAAAGCCATGAACATTGGGTGAGCGTGATCCGCCAGCTGATTCATCTCGGCCTGGTGACGCAAAATATTGCCCAGCATTCTGCCCTACAACTGACAGAGGCCGCGCGCCCGGTGCTGCGCGGCGAATCCTCTTTGCAACTTGCCGTGCCGCGTATCGTGGCGCTCAAACCGAAAGCGATGCAGAAATCGTTCGGCGGCAACTATGATCGCAAACTGTTCGCCAAATTACGCAAACTGCGTAAATCGATTGCCGATGAAAGTAATGTCCCGCCGTACGTGGTGTTTAACGACGCAACCTTGATTGAGATGGCTGAACAGATGCCGATCACCGCCAGCGAAATGCTCAGCGTTAACGGCGTTGGGATGCGCAAGCTGGAACGCTTTGGTAAACCGTTTATGGCGCTGATTCGTGCGCATGTCGATGGCGACGACGAAGAGTAGTCAGCAGCATAAAAAAGTGCCAGTATGAAGACTCCGTAAACGTTTCCCCCGCGAGTCAAATGTATGTTGATGTTATTTCTCACCGTCGCCATGGTGCACATTGTGGCGCTTATGAGCCCCGGTCCCGATTTCTTTTTTGTCTCTCAGACCGCTGTCAGTCGTTCCCGTAAAGAAGCGATGATGGGCGTGCTGGGCATTACCTGCGGCGTAATGGTTTGGGCTGGGATTGCGTTGCTTGGCCTGCATTTGATTATCGAAAAAATGGCCTGGCTGCATACGCTGATTATGGTGGGCGGTGGCCTGTATCTCTGCTGGATGGGTTACCAGATGCTACGCGGTGCACTGAAAAAAGAGGCTGTATCTGCGCCTGCACCACAGGTTGAGCTGGCGAAAAGCGGGCGCAGTTTCCTGAAAGGCTTACTGACCAATCTCGCCAATCCGAAAGCGATTATCTATTTTGGTTCGGTATTCTCATTGTTTGTCGGCGATAACGTTGGCACTACCGAGCGCTGGGGCATTTTCGCGTTGATTATTGTCGAAACACTGGCGTGGTTTACCGTCGTTGCCAGTCTGTTTGCCCTGCCGCAAATGCGCCGTGGTTATCAACGTCTGGCGAAGTGGATTGATGGTTTTGCCGGGGCGTTATTTGCCGGATTTGGCATTCATTTGATTATTTCGCGGTGATGCCAGACGCGTCTTCAGAGTAAGTCGGATAAGGCGTTTACGCCGCATCCGACATTATTTTTCACGCATGCCTCGCCGATGCTAACAGCGCTCCCACCAGCATAAACAACGAGCCGAAAATCTTATTCAGCGCCTTCATCTGCTTTGGTCCTTTAATCCATAGAGCAATCCTTTGAGCAAGGGTGGCGTAACCGATCATCACAATAATATCGACCACAATAGTGGTGACGCCGAGCACGATATACTGCATCAGTTGCGGCTGTTGCGGCATGATGAATTGCGGAAATAGCGCCGCCAGAAACACAATACTTTTGGGATTGGTGAGATTCACAAAAACTGCGCGCTGGAACAAATGTCGACGCGATTGAGTAGAGGCCAGCGATTTAAGATCAATTGCGCCAGCGGCGCGCCACTGCTGGATTCCCAGCCAAATCAAGTAAGCCGCGCCTGCCCACTTTAACACTTCAAACGCAATCACTGAGCGGGAAAATAGCGTCCCCAACCCCACGCCAACCAGCACAATATGAATCGCCAGTCCGGTCTGAAGCCCAGCAATAGACGCCACCGCGCCGCGATAACCGTGGTTGAGCGAGGTGGTCATAGTGTTGATTGCACCAGAGCCTGGCGACAGGCTTAAAATGATCGATGTCAGCAGGTAGGCAAACCACCATTCTAAGGTCATGATGAACTCCCGGTGTGTCTATTTTTGTGCCACAATACGCTACTGTCGCAGCGTTGTGTCAGGCACGCTTAAAAAAACGATTTTACGTGGTTTAAGAGGCAGATTACCCGATGTTTCAGCAGCAAAAAGACTGGGAAACAAGAGAAAACGCGTTTGCTGCTTTTACCATGGGACCGCTGACTGATTTCTGGCGTCAGCGTGATGAAGCAGAGTTTACTGGTGTGGATGACATTCCGGTGCGCTTTGTCCGTTTTCGCGCACAGCACCATGACCGGGTGGTAGTCATCTGCCCGGGGCGTATTGAGAGCTACGTAAAATATGCGGAACTGGCCTACGACCTGTTCCATTTGGGGTTTGATGTCTTAATCATCGACCATCGCGGGCAGGGACGTTCCGGTCGCCTGTTAGCCGATCCGCATCTCGGGCATGTTAATCGCTTTAATGATTATGTTGATGATCTGGCGGCATTCTGGCAGCAGGAGGTTCAGCCCGGTCCGTGGCGTAAACGCTATATACTGGCACATTCGATGGGCGGTGCGATCTCCACATTATTTCTGCAACGCCATCCAGGTGTATGTGACGCCATTGCGCTAACTGCGCCAATGTTTGGGATCGTGATTCGTATGCCGTCATTTATGGCACGGCAGATCCTCAACTGGGCCGAAGCGCATCCACGTTTCCGTGATGGCTATGCAATAGGCACCGGGCGCTGGCGCGCGTTGCCGTTTGCTATCAACGTACTGACCCACAGCAGACAGCGATATCGACGTAACTTACGCTTCTATGCTGATGACCCAACGATTCGCGTCGGTGGGCCGACCTACCATTGGGTACGCGAAAGTATTCTGGCTGGCGAACAGGTGTTAGCCGGTGCGGGTGATGACGCCACGCCAACGCTTCTCTTACAAGCTGAAGAGGAACGCGTGGTGGATAACCGCATGCACGACCGTTTTTGTGAACTCCGCACCGCCGCGGGCCATCCTGTCGAAGGAGGACGGCCGTTGGTAATAAAAGGTGCTTACCATGAGATCCTTTTTGAAAAGGACGCAATGCGCTCAGTCGCGCTCCACGCCATCGTTGATTTTTTCAACAGGCATAACTCACCCAGCGGAAACCGCTCTACAGAGGTTTAAATTTCTTATGTACCAGGTTGTTGCGTCTGATTTAGATGGCACGTTACTTTCTCCCGACCATACGTTATCCCCTTACGCCAAAGAAACTCTGAAGCTGCTCACCGCGCGCGGCATCAACTTTGTGTTTGCGACCGGTCGTCACCACGTTGATGTGGGGCAAATTCGCGATAATCTGGAGATTAAGTCTTACATGATTACCTCCAATGGTGCGCGCGTTCACGATCTGGATGGCAATCTGATTTTTGCTCATAACCTGGATCGCGACATTGCCAGCGATCTGTTTGGCGTAGTCAACGACAATCCGGACATCATTACTAACGTTTATCGCGACGACGAATGGTTTATGAATCGCCATCGCCCGGAAGAGATGCGCTTTTTTAAAGAAGCGGTGTTCAAATATGCGCTGTATGAGCCGGGATTACTGGAGCCGGAAGGCGTCAGCAAAGTGTTTTTCACCTGCGATTCCCATGAACAACTGCTGCCGCTGGAGCAGGCGATTAACGCTCGCTGGGGCGATCGCGTCAACGTCAGTTTCTCTACCTTAACCTGTCTGGAAGTGATGGCGGGCGGCGTGTCGAAAGGCCATGCGCTGGAAGCAGTGGCGAAGAAACTGGGCTACAGCCTGAAGGATTGTATTGCGTTTGGTGACGGGATGAACGACGCCGAAATGCTGTCGATGGCGGGGAAAGGCTGCATTATGGGCAGTGCGCACCAGCGTCTGAAAGATCTGCATCCGGAGCTGGAAGTTATTGGTACTAATGCCGACGACGCGGTGCCGCATTATCTGCGTAAACTCTATTTATCGTAATCGTTCTTTATTTGGTCAGTTGTCAACCTGATACTTCGCTACAATGGATACTCGTTAATCAAAGAGTTTTCCATTGTGGCGCTACTTATCATCACCACGATTCTGTGGGCCTTCTCCTTTAGCTTTTATGGCGAGTACCTTGCGGGGCACGTCGATAGCTATTTTGCGGTGCTGGTGCGCGTTGGCTTGGCGGCACTCGTTTTTCTGCCGTTTCTGCGTACCCGTAGCAATAGCCTGAAAACGGTCGGCCTGTATATGCTGGTGGGCGCGATGCAGCTCGGCGTGATGTATATGCTGAGTTTCCGCGCTTATCTCTACCTGACGGTCTCCGAATTGTTGCTGTTCACCGTACTGACGCCGCTCTACATCACGCTGATTTATGACATCATGAGTAAGCGCCGTCTGCGCTGGGGCTATGCTTTTAGCGCCTTGCTGGCGGTGATTGGTGCCGGGATTATTCGCTATGATCAGGTCACCGACCATTTCTGGACTGGCTTGTTGCTGGTGCAACTCTCCAATATCACTTTTGCCATCGGCATGGTGGGTTACAAACGCCTGATGGAAACTCGCCCGATGCCGCAGCATAACGCCTTTGCGTGGTTCTATCTTGGCGCGTTCCTGGTGGCGGTAATTGCATGGTTCTTGCTGGGAAATGCGCAGAAAATGCCGCAAACCACGTTGCAATGGGGCATTCTGGTGTTTCTTGGCGTGGTGGCTTCCGGGATTGGCTACTTTATGTGGAACTACGGCGCGACGCAGGTGGACGCCGGAACGCTGGGCATTATGAATAATATGCACGTTCCGGCAGGGCTGCTGGTAAACCTGGCTATCTGGCACCAACAGCCGCACTGGCCAACGTTTATTACAGGCGCGCTGGTGATCCTGGCCTCACTGTGGGTGCATCGTAAGTGGGTCGCTCCGCGCTCTTCACAAACGGCAGATGATCGCAGGCGTGATTGCGCGCTGAGCGAATAAACGCTTCCGTAACTGGCTGACGCTGCTCGCCATCGCGCACGGCGGCGTACAGTCGGCTCCACAAGCCTTCGCCCAGGGTTTTGGTCACCACCAGACCCTGGCGCTCAAAACTCTCTACTACCCAATGCGGTAGCGCGGCAATACCCATCCACGCGGCAACCATTTGAATCAACAATAAGGTGTTATCGACGCTTTTCAGTGACGGGCTGACGCCTGCCGGCTGAAGAAAATGCCGCCAGACATCCAGTCGACTACGCTGCACCGGATAAATTAATAGCGTCTCGCTGGCGAGATCTTCCGGTGTAATACGCGTTTTTGCCGCCAGTGGATGGTCAGGTGCTAACACCAGGCGTACTTCATAATCGAACATCGGCGAATAATGCAGGCCACTGCGCGGCAGGATATCGGAGGTCATCACCAGATCCAGCTCGCCCTGTTGCAACGCGGGCTGCGGGTCAAACGTCACGCCCGATTTAAAATCCATCTCTACCTGCGGCCAGTTCTTATGGAAATTTTCTAAAGCGGGTGTCAGCCACTGAATACAGCTATGGCACTCAATGGCAATGCGCAGACGCGTCTGCTGCGGTTCATTGCAGGCTTGCAGTGCCTGGCTGATTTGCGGCAGCACCTGGTTTGCCAGTTGCAACAGGATTTCTCCCTGCGGTGTAAAGCGTAGCGGCTGGCTCTTACGCACAAATAGCCGGAAGCCAAGGCGTTGTTCCAGATCGCTAAACTGGTGAGACAGGGCGGATTGCGTCTGATGCAACGTTGCCGCAGCGGCTGCGAGCGAGCCGCAGTTCCGCAACGCTTGTAGCGTTTTCAGGTGTTTTACTTCGATCATGAAAGTCCTTCACTTCGGCATGAATAATTTGCGCTTGAGGAATATACAGTAACCGCCAATTATGGATGTGTAAACATCTGGACGGCTAAAATCCTTCGTCTTTTAAATTTATGGTGCGTTGGCTGCGTTTCTCCACCCCGGTCACTTACTTCAGTAAGCTCCCGGCGATGAATAAACTTGCCGCCTTCCCTAAATTCAAAATCCATAGGATTTACATATAATTAGAGGAAGAAAAATGACAATATTGAATCACACCCTCGGTTTCCCTCGCGTTGGCCTGCGTCGCGAGCTGAAAAAAGCGCAAGAAAGTTATTGGGCGGGGAACTCCACGCGTGAAGAACTGCTGACAGTAGGGCGTGAACTGCGTGCTCGTCACTGGGATCAACAAAAGCAAGCGGGTATCGACCTGCTGCCGGTGGGCGATTTTGCCTGGTACGATCATGTACTGACCACCAGTTTGCTGCTGGGTAATGTTCCGCCACGTCATCAGAACAAAGACGGTTCGGTAGATATCGACACCCTGTTCCGTATTGGTCGTGGACGTGCGCCGACTGGCGAACCTGCGGCGGCAGCGGAAATGACCAAATGGTTTAACACCAACTATCACTACATGGTGCCGGAGTTCGTTAAAGGCCAACAGTTCAAACTGACCTGGACGCAGCTGCTGGAGGAAGTGGACGAGGCGCTGGCGCTGGGCCACAACGTTAAGCCTGTGCTGCTGGGGCCGGTTACTTACCTGTGGCTGGGGAAAGTGAAAGGTGAACAGTTTGACCGCCTTAGCCTGCTGAACGACATTCTGCCGGTTTATCAGCAAGTGCTGGCAGAACTGGCGAAACGCGGCATCGAGTGGGTACAGATTGATGAACCCGCGCTGGTACTGGAACTACCACAGGCGTGGCTGGACGCATACAAACCCGCTTACGACGCGCTCCAGGGACAGGTGAAACTGCTGCTGACCACCTATTTTGAAGGCGTAACGCCAAATCTCGACACGATTACTGCGCTGCCTGTTCAGGGGCTGCATGTGGACCTTGTACATGGTAAAGATGACGTTGTTGAACTGCACAAGCGCCTGCCTTCTGACTGGCTGCTGTCTGCGGGTCTGATCAATGGTCGTAACGTCTGGCGCGCCGATCTTACTGAGAAATATGCGCAAATTAAGGACATTGTCGGCAAACGTGATTTGTGGGTGGCATCTTCCTGCTCGTTGCTGCACAGCCCCATCGACCTGAGCGTGGAAACGCGTCTTGATGCAGAAGTGAAAAGCTGGTTTGCCTTCGCCCTACAAAAATGCCATGAACTGGCACTGCTGCGCGATGCGCTGAACAGTGGTGACACGGCAGCTCTGGCAGAGTGGAGCGCCCCAATTCAGGCGCGTCGTCACTCTACTCGTGTACATAATCCGGCGGTAGAAAAGCGTCTGGCGGCGATCACCGCCCAGGACAGCCAGCGTGCGAATGTCTATGAAGTGCGTGCTGAAGCCCAGCGTGCGCGTTTTAAACTGCCAGCGTGGCCGACCACCACGATTGGTTCCTTCCCGCAAACCACGGAAATTCGTACCCTGCGTCTGGATTTCAAAAAGGGCAATCTCGACGCCAACAACTACCGCACGGGCATTGCGGAACATATCAAGCAGGCCATTGTTGAGCAGGAACGTTTGGGACTGGATGTGCTGGTACATGGTGAGGCCGAGCGTAATGACATGGTGGAATACTTTGGCGAGCACCTCGACGGATTTGTCTTTACGCAAAACGGTTGGGTACAGAGCTACGGTTCCCGCTGCGTGAAGCCACCGATTGTCATTGGTGACATTAGCCGCCCGGCACCGATTACCGTGGAGTGGGCGAAGTATGCGCAATCGCTGACCGACAAACCGGTGAAAGGGATGCTGACGGGGCCGGTGACCATACTCTGCTGGTCGTTCCCGCGTGAAGATGTCAGCCGTGAAACCATCGCCAAACAGATTGCGCTGGCGCTGCGTGATGAAGTGGCCGATCTGGAAGCCGCTGGAATTGGCATCATCCAGATTGACGAACCGGCGCTGCGCGAAGGTTTACCGCTGCGTCGTAGCGACTGGGATGCGTATCTCCAGTGGGGCGTAGAGGCCTTCCGTATCAACGCCGCCGTGGCGAAAGATGACACACAAATCCACACTCACATGTGTTATTGCGAGTTCAACGACATCATGGATTCGATTGCGGCGCTGGACGCAGACGTCATCACCATCGAAACCTCGCGTTCCGACATGGAGTTGCTGGAGTCGTTTGAAGAGTTTGATTATCCAAATGAAATCGGTCCTGGCGTCTATGACATTCACTCGCCAAACGTACCGAGCGTGGAATGGATTGAAGCCTTGCTGAAGAAAGCGGCAAAACGCATTCCGGCAGAGCGCCTGTGGGTCAACCCGGACTGTGGCCTGAAAACGCGCGGCTGGCCAGAAACCCGCGCGGCACTGGCGAACATGGTGCAGGCGGCGCAGAATTTGCGTCGGGGGTAAATCCAAACCGGGTGGTAATACCACCCGGTCTTTTCTCATTACAGCGACTTCTTCCCACCATACTGCTTAAACCATTCCAGCATACGCTGCCAGCCATCTTTCGCAGATTCGGCATGATAGCTCGGGCGATAATCAGCGTTGAATGCATGCCCGGCATCCGGGTACACGATAATCTCTGCTTTCGCATTAGCAGCCCGCAGCGCCTGGCGCATCGTTTCAACGCTCTCCTGCGGAATGCTGTTATCCTGACCACCATATAAGCCGAGAACCGGCGCGTTAAGATCGGTTGCGATATCAACAGATTGTTTCGGTGAATTCAGCGACTTGTCGCCCGTCAGTTTGCCGTACCACGCCACTGCGGCTTTTAGCTGTGGATTATGCGCGGCATACAGCCAGGTGATACGTCCACCCCAGCAGAATCCGGTGATCATTAAACGATGAACATCGCCGCCGTTGCGGGAAGCCCTACTGGCGACATGATCGAGATCGGCCAGCACCTGCGAGTCAGGCACTTTTGCTACCAGACCGCTAAGCAACGTGGGGATATCGGCAAAATCATTCGGATCGCCTTCGCGGAAGTAAAGTTCAGGTGCGATAGCCAGATACCCCTCCAGCGCCAGACGGCGACAAATGTCGCGGATATGTTCATGCACGCCAAAAATTTCCTGCACTACAATGACCACTGGCAGTGGGCCATCGCTTTGCTTTGGTCTGGCATGGTAAGCAGGCATGTTATCCCCTTGTGAAGGGATAGAGGTGAAGCCCGCCACAATCGCGTCGTCCGGGGTCTGAACGATGGTCGAAGCGAGAGGCGATGCAGCAGGTGCAAATCCAGATTGTTGTGTTGTTGCCATGGTATTCTCCGTACCCTTATAAAAATGTTGCGCAATGTTAACTATAGTCAGCATGCAACAAATCACATTGCCTGAATCGGCTCATCTTTTATGCAGTCCTGCAGAATGAAGAGTGATTTATGTGATATGAATCACTTTTGGTGGGTAAATTTATGCAACGCATTTGCGTCATGGTGATGAGTATCACGAAAAAATGTTAAACCCTTCGGTAAAGTGTCTTTTTGCTTCTTCTGACTAAACCGATTCACAGAGGAGTTGTATATGTCCAAGTCTGATGTTTTTCATCTCGGCCTCACTAAAAACGATTTACAAGGGGCTACGCTTGCCATCGTCCCTGGCGACCCGGATCGTGTGGAAAAGATCGCCGCGCTGATGGATAAGCCGGTTAAGCTGGCATCTCACCGCGAATTCACTACCTGGCGTGCAGAGCTGGATGGTAAACCTGTTATCGTCTGCTCTACCGGTATCGGCGGCCCGTCTACCTCTATTGCTGTTGAAGAGCTGGCACAGCTGGGCATTCGCACCTTCCTGCGTATCGGTACAACGGGCGCTATTCAGCCGCATATTAATGTGGGTGATGTCCTGGTTACCACGGCGTCTGTCCGTCTGGATGGCGCGAGCCTGCACTTCGCACCGCTGGAATTCCCGGCTGTCGCTGATTTCGAATGTACGACTGCGCTGGTTGAAGCTGCGAAATCTATTGGCGCGACAACTCACGTTGGCGTGACAGTTTCTTCTGATACCTTCTACCCAGGTCAGGAACGTTACGATACTTACTCTGGTCGCGTAGTTCGTCACTTTAAAGGTTCTATGGAAGAGTGGCAGGCGATGGGCGTAATGAACTATGAAATGGAATCTGCAACTCTGCTGACCATGTGTGCAAGTCAGGGCCTGCGTGCCGGTATGGTAGCGGGTGTTATCGTTAACCGCACCCAGCAAGAGATCCCGAATGCTGAGACGATGAAACAAACCGAAAGCCATGCGGTGAAAATCGTGGTGGAAGCGGCGCGTCGTCTGCTGTAATTCTCTTCTCCTGTCTGAAGGCCGACGCGTTCGGCCTTTTGTATTTTTGCGTAGCGCCTCGCAGGAAATGCCTTTCCAACTGGACGTTTGTACAGCACAATTCTATTTTGTGCGGGTAAGTTGTTGCGTCAGGAGGCGTTGTGGATTTCTCAATCATGGTTTACGCAGTTATTGCGTTGGTGGGTGTGGCAATTGGCTGGCTGTTTGCCAGTTATCAACATGCGCAGCAAAAAGCCGAGCAATTAGCTGAACGTGAAGAGATGGTCGCGGAGTTAAGCGCGGCAAAACAACAAATTACCCAAAGCGAGCACTGGCGTGCAGAGTGTGAATTGCTCAATAACGAAGTGCGCAGCCTGCAAAGTATTAACACCTCTCTGGAGGCCGATCTGCGTGAAGTAACCACGCGGATGGAAGCCGCACAGCAACATGCTGACGATAAAATTCGCCAGATGATTAACAGCGAGCAGCGCCTCAGTGAGCAGTTTGAAAACCTCGCCAACCGTATTTTTGAGCACAGCAATCGCCGGGTTGATGAGCAAAACCGTCAGAGTCTGAACAGCCTGTTGTCGCCGCTACGTGAACAACTGGACGGTTTCCGCCGTCAGGTTCAGGACAGCTTCGGTAAAGAAGCACAAGAACGCCATACCCTGACCCACGAAATTCGCAATCTCCAGCAACTCAACGCGCAAATGGCCCAGGAAGCGATCAACCTGACGCGCGCGCTGAAAGGCGACAATAAAACCCAGGGCAACTGGGGCGAGGTAGTATTGACGCGGGTGCTGGAGGCTTCCGGTCTGCGTGAAGGGTATGAATATGAAACCCAGGTCAGCATCGAAAATGACGCCCGCTCGCGGATGCAGCCGGATGTCATCGTGCGGCTGCCGCAGGGAAAAGATGTGGTGATCGACGCCAAAATGACGCTGGTCGCCTATGAACGCTATTTTAACGCCGAAGACGACTACACCCGCGAAAGCGCGCTACAGGAACATATCGCGTCGGTGCGTAACCATATCCGTTTGCTGGGACGCAAAGATTATCAACAGCTGCCGGGGCTGCGAACTCTGGATTACGTGCTGATGTTTATTCCCGTTGAACCCGCTTTTTTACTGGCGCTTGACCGCCAGCCGGAGCTGATCACCGAAGCGTTGAAAAACAATATCATGCTGGTTAGCCCGACTACGCTGCTGGTGGCGTTGCGTACTATTGCCAACCTGTGGCGTTATGAGCATCAAAGCCGTAACGCCCAGCAAATCGCCGATCGTGCCAGCAAGCTGTACGACAAGATGCGTTTGTTCATCGATGACATGTCCGCGATTGGTCAAAGTCTCGACAAAGCGCAGGATAACTACCGCCAGGCAATGAAAAAACTCTCTTCAGGTCGCGGAAATGTGCTGGCGCAGGCAGAAGCGTTTCGCGGTTTAGGAGTAGAAATTAAACGCGAGATTAATCCGGATTTGGCTGAACAGGCGGTGAGCCAGGATGAAGAGTATCGACTTCGGTCGGTTCCGGAGCAGCCGAATGATGAAGCTTATCAACGCGATGATGAATATAATCAGCAGTCGCGCTAGCCCATTAGGGGTAGTTAAGCCGGGTAGAAATCTAGGGCATCGACGCCCAATCTGTTACACTTCTGGAACAATTTTTTGATGAGCAGGCATTGAGATGGTGGATAAGTCACAAGAAACGACGCACTTTGGTTTTCAGACCGTCGCGAAGGAACAAAAAGCGGATATGGTCGCCCACGTTTTCCATTCCGTGGCATCAAAATACGATGTCATGAATGATTTGATGTCATTTGGTATTCATCGTTTGTGGAAGCGATTCACGATTGATTGCAGCGGCGTACGCCGTGGGCAGACCGTGCTGGATCTGGCTGGTGGCACCGGCGACCTGACAGCGAAATTCTCCCGCCTGGTCGGAGAAACTGGCAAAGTGGTCCTTGCTGATATCAATGAATCCATGCTCAAAATGGGACGCGAGAAGCTGCGTAATATCGGTGTGATTGGCAACGTTGAGTATGTTCAGGCGAACGCTGAGGCGCTGCCGTTCCCGGATAACACCTTTGATTGCATCACCATTTCGTTTGGTCTGCGTAACGTCACCGACAAAGATAAAGCACTGCGTTCAATGTATCGCGTGCTGAAACCCGGCGGCCGCCTGCTGGTGCTTGAGTTCTCGAAGCCAATTATCGAGCCGCTGAGCAAAGCCTATGATGCATACTCCTTCCATGTGCTGCCGCGTATTGGCTCACTGGTCGCGAACGACGCCGACAGCTACCGTTATCTGGCAGAATCCATCCGTATGCATCCCGATCAGGATACCCTGAAAGCCATGATGCAGGATGCCGGATTCGAAAGTGTCGACTACTACAATCTGACGGCAGGGGTTGTGGCGCTGCATCGTGGTTATAAGTTCTGACAGGAGACCGGAAATGCCTTTTAAACCTTTAGTGACGGCAGGAATTGAAAGTCTGCTCAACACCTTCCTGTATCGCTCACCCGCGCTGAAAACAGCCCGCTCGCGTCTGCTGGGTAAAGTATTGCGCGTGGAGGTAAAAGGCTTTTCGACGTCATTGATTCTGGTGTTCAGCGAACGCCAGGTTGATGTACTGGGCGAATGGGCAGGCGATGCTGACTGCACCGTTATCGCCTACGCCAGTGTGTTGCCGAAACTTCGCGATCGCCAGCAGCTTACCGCACTGATTCGCAGTGGTGAGCTGGAAGTGCAGGGCGATATTCAGGTGGTGCAAAACTTCGTTGCGCTGGCAGATCTGGCAGAGTTCGACCCTGCGGAACTGCTGGCCCCTTATACCGGTGATATCGCCGCTGAAGGAATCAGCAAAGCCATGCGCGGAGGCGCAAAGTTCCTGCATCACGGCATTAAGCGCCAGCAACGTTATGTGGCGGAAGCCATTACTGAAGAGTGGCGTATGGCACCCGGTCCGCTTGAAGTGGCCTGGTTTGCGGAAGAGACGGCTGCCGTCGAGCGTGCTGTTGATGCCCTGACCAAACGGCTGGAAAAACTGGAGGCTAAATGACGCCAGGTGAAGTACGGCGCCTATATTTCATCATTCGCACTTTTTTAAGCTACGGACTTGATGAACTGATCCCCAAAATGCGTATCACCCTGCCGCTACGGCTATGGCGATACTCATTATTCTGGATGCCAAATCGGCATAAAGACAAACTTTTAGGTGAGCGACTACGACTGGCCCTGCAAGAACTGGGGCCGGTTTGGATCAAGTTCGGGCAAATGTTATCAACCCGCCGCGATCTTTTTCCACCGCATATTGCCGATCAGCTGGCGTTATTGCAGGACAAAGTTGCTCCGTTTGATGGCAAGCTGGCGAAGCAGCAGATTGAAGCTGCAATGGGCGGCTTGCCGGTAGAAGCGTGGTTTGACGATTTTGAAATCAAGCCGCTGGCTTCTGCTTCTATCGCCCAGGTTCATACCGCGCGATTGAAATCGAATGGTAAAGAGGTGGTGATTAAAGTCATCCGCCCGGATATTTTGCCGGTCATTAAAGCGGATCTGAAACTTATCTACCGTCTGGCTCGCTGGGTGCCGCGTTTGCTGCCGGATGGTCGCCGTCTGCGCCCAACCGAAGTGGTGCGCGAGTACGAAAAGACCTTGATTGATGAACTGAATTTGCTGCGGGAATCTGCCAACGCCATTCAGCTTCGGCGCAATTTTGAAGACAGCCCGATGCTCTACATCCCGGAAGTTTACCCTGACTATTGTAGTGAAGGGATGATGGTGATGGAGCGCATTTACGGCATTCCGGTGTCTGATGTTGCGGCGCTGGAGAAAAACGGCACTAACATGAAATTGCTGGCGGAACGCGGCGTGCAGGTGTTCTTCACTCAGGTCTTTCGCGACAGCTTTTTCCATGCCGATATGCACCCTGGCAACATCTTCGTAAGCTATGAACACCCGGAAAACCCGAAATATATCGGCATTGATTGCGGGATTGTTGGCTCGCTAAACAAAGAAGATAAACGCTATCTGGCAGAAAACTTTATCGCCTTCTTTAATCGCGACTATCGCAAAGTGGCAGAGCTACACGTCGATTCTGGCTGGGTGCCACCAGATACCAACGTTGAAGAGTTCGAATTTGCCATTCGTACGGTCTGTGAACCTATCTTTGAGAAACCGCTGGCCGAAATTTCGTTTGGACATGTACTGTTAAATCTGTTTAATACGGCGCGTCGCTTCAATATGGAAGTGCAGCCGCAACTGGTGTTACTCCAGAAAACCCTGCTCTATGTCGAAGGGGTAGGACGCCAGCTTTATCCGCAGCTCGATTTATGGAAAACAGCGAAGCCTTTCCTGGAGTCGTGGATTAAAGATCAGGTCGGTATTCCTGCCCTGGTGAGAGCATTTAAAGAAAAAGCGCCGTTCTGGGTCGAAAAAATGCCAGAACTGCCTGAACTGGTTTACGACAGTTTGCGCCAGGGCAAGTATTTACAGCACAGTGTTGATAAGATTGCCCGCGAGCTTCAGTCAAATCATGTACGTCAGGGACAATCGCGTTATTTTCTCGGAATTGGCGCTACGTTAGTATTAAGTGGCACATTCTTGTTGGTCAGCCGACCTGAGTGGGGGCTGATGCCCGGCTGGTTAATGGCAGGTGGTCTGATCGCCTGGTTTGTCGGTTGGCGCAAAACACGCTGATTTTTTCATCGCTCAAGGCGGGCCGTGTAACGTATAATGCGGCTTTGTTTAATCATCATCTACCACAGAGGAACATGTATGGGTGGTATCAGTATTTGGCAGTTATTGATTATTGCCGTCATCGTTGTACTGCTTTTTGGCACCAAAAAGCTCGGCTCCATCGGTTCCGATCTTGGTGCGTCGATCAAAGGCTTTAAAAAAGCAATGAGCGATGATGAACCAAAGCAGGATAAAACCAGTCAGGATGCTGATTTTACTGCGAAAACTATCGCCGATAAGCAGGCGGATACGAATCAGGAACAGGCTAAAACAGAAGACGCGAAGCGCCACGATAAAGAGCAGGTGTAATCCGTGTTTGATATCGGTTTTAGCGAACTGCTATTGGTGTTCATCATCGGCCTCGTCGTTCTGGGGCCGCAACGACTGCCTGTGGCGGTAAAAACGGTAGCGGGCTGGATTCGCGCGTTGCGTTCACTGGCGACAACGGTGCAGAACGAACTGACCCAGGAGTTAAAACTCCAGGAGTTTCAGGACAGTCTGAAAAAGGTTGAAAAGGCGAGCCTCACTAACCTGACGCCCGAACTGAAAGCGTCGATGGATGAACTACGCCAGGCCGCGGAGTCGATGAAGCGTTCCTACGTTGCAAACGATCCTGAAAAGGCGAGCGATGAAGCGCACACCATCCATAACCCGGTGGTGAAAGATAATGAAGCTGCGCATGAGGGCGTAACGCCTGCCGCTGCACAAACGCAGGCCAGTTCGCCGGAACAGAAGCCAGAAACCACGCCAGAGCCGGTGGTAAAACCTGCTGCGGACGCTGAACCGAAAACCGCTGCACCTTCCCCTTCGTCGAGTGATAAACCGTAAACATGTCTGTAGAAGATACTCAACCGCTTATCACGCATCTGATTGAGCTGCGTAAGCGTCTGCTGAACTGCATTATCGCGGTGATCGTGATATTCCTGTGTCTGGTCTATTTCGCCAATGACATCTATCACCTGGTATCCGCGCCATTGATCAAGCAGTTGCCGCAAGGTTCAACGATGATCGCCACCGACGTGGCCTCGCCGTTCTTTACGCCGATCAAGCTGACCTTTATGGTGTCGCTGATTCTGTCAGCGCCGGTGATTCTCTATCAGGTGTGGGCATTTATCGCCCCAGCGCTGTATAAGCATGAACGTCGCCTGGTGGTGCCGCTGCTGGTTTCCAGCTCTCTGCTGTTTTATATCGGCATGGCATTCGCCTACTTTGTGGTCTTTCCGCTGGCATTTGGCTTCCTTGCCAATACCGCGCCGGAAGGGGTGCAGGTATCCACCGACATCGCCAGCTATTTAAGCTTCGTTATGGCGCTGTTTATGGCGTTTGGTGTCTCCTTTGAAGTGCCGGTGGCAATTGTGCTGCTGTGCTGGATGGGGATTACCTCGCCAGAAGACTTACGCAAAAAACGCCCGTATGTGCTGGTTGGTGCATTCGTTGTCGGGATGTTGCTGACGCCGCCGGATGTCTTCTCGCAAACGCTATTGGCGATCCCGATGTACTGTCTGTTTGAAATCGGTGTCTTCTTCTCACGCTTTTACGTTGGTAAAGGGCGAAATCGGGAAGAGGAAAACGACGCTGAAGCAGAAAGCGAAAAAACTGAAGAATAAATTCAACCGCCCGTCAGGGCGGTTGTCATATGGAGTACAGGATGTTTGATATCGGCGTTAATTTGACCAGTTCGCAATTTGCGAAAGACCGTGATGATGTTGTAGCGCGCGCTTTTGACGCGGGAGTTAATGGGCTACTCATCACCGGCACTAACCTGCGTGAAAGCCAGCAGGCGCAAAAGCTGGCGCGTCAGTATTCGTCCTGTTGGTCAACGGCGGGCGTACATCCTCACGACAGCAGCCAGTGGCAAGCTGCGACTGAAGAAGCGATTATTGAGCTGGCCGCGCAGCCAGAAGTGGTGGCGATTGGTGAATGTGGTCTCGACTTTAACCGCAACTTTTCGACGCCGGAAGAGCAGGAACGCGCTTTTGTTGCTCAGCTACGCATTGCCGCAGAATTAAACATGCCGGTATTTATGCACTGTCGCGATGCCCACGAGCGGTTTATGACATTGCTGGAGCCGTGGCTGGATAAACTGCCTGGTGCGGTTCTTCATTGCTTTACCGGCACACGCGAAGAGATGCAGGCGTGCGTGGCGCGTGGAATTTATATCGGCATTACCGGTTGGGTTTGCGATGAACGACGCGGGCTGGAGCTGCGGGAATTGTTGCCGTTGATTCCGGCGGAGAAATTGCTGATCGAAACAGATGCGCCGTATCTGCTCCCGCGCGATCTCACGCCAAAGCCATCATCCCGGCGCAACGAGCCAGCCCATCTGCCCCATATTTTGCAACGTATTGCGCACTGGCGTGGAGAAGATGCCGCATGGCTGGCTGCCACCACGGATGCCAATGTCAAAACACTGTTTGGGATTGCGTTTTAGAGTTTGCGGAACTCGGTGTTCTTCACACTGTGCTTAATCTCTTTATTAATAAGATTAAGCAATAGCATGGAGCGAGCCTCACCATCGGGTTCGGTGAAAATGGCCTGAAAGCCTTCGAACGCGCCTTCGGTAATAATCACCTTATCACCCGGATAAGGGGGGGCCGGATCGACAATGTCTTTCGGTTTATATACCGATAGCTGATGAATCACCGCCGATGGGACTATCGCTGGCGACGCGCCAAAACGCACAAAGTGGCTGACGCCACGCGTAGCGCTGATGGTCGTGGTATGAATCACTTCTGGATCAAATTCCACAAACAGGTAGTTAGGGAATAACGGTTCACTGACTGCGGTACGTTTACCCCGTACGATTTTTTCCAGGGTGATCATCGGAGCGAGGCAATTAACCGCCTGTCTCTCAAGGTGTTCCTGGGCACGTTGAAGTTGCCCGCGCTTGCAGTACAGTAAATACCAGGATTGCATAATGACTCTTATCCGTTTAATCGGGGCGCAAGGATAGCAAAAGCTTTACGCTAAGTTAATTATATTCCCCGGTTTGCGTTATACCGTCAGAGTTCACGCTAATTTAACAAATTTACAGCATTGCAAAGATGAACGCCGTATAATGGGCGCAGATTAAGAGGCTACAATGGACGCCATGAAATATAACGATTTACGCGACTTCCTGACGCTGCTTGAACAGCAGGGTGAGCTAAAACGTATCACGCTCCCGGTGGATCCGCATCTGGAAATCACTGAAATTGCTGACCGCACTCTGCGTGCTGGTGGGCCTGCGCTGTTGTTCGAAAACCCTAAAGGCTACTCAATGCCGGTGCTGTGCAACCTGTTCGGTACGCCAAAGCGCGTGGCGATGGGCATGGGGCAGGAAGATGTTTCGGCGCTGCGTGAAATTGGTAAATTATTGGCGTTTCTGAAAGAGCCGGAGCCGCCAAAAGGTTTCCGCGACCTGTTTGATAAACTGCCGCAGTTTAAGCAGGTGTTAAACATGCCGACAAAGCGACTGCGTGGTGCGCCCTGCCAACAAAAAATCGTCTCTGGCGATGACGTCGATCTCAATCGCATTCCCATTATGACCTGCTGGCCGGAAGATGCCGCGCCGCTGATTACCTGGGGGCTGACCGTAACGCGCGGCCCGCATAAAGAGCGGCAGAATCTGGGCATTTATCGCCAGCAGCTGATTGGTAAAAACAAACTGATTATGCGCTGGCTGTCGCATCGCGGCGGCGCGCTGGATTATCAGGAGTGGTGTGCGGCGCATCCGGGAGAACGTTTCCCGGTTTCTGTGGCGCTGGGTGCCGATCCTGCCACGATTCTCGGTGCAGTCACCCCCGTTCCGGATACGCTTTCAGAGTATGCGTTTGCCGGATTGCTACGCGGCACCAAAACCGAAGTAGTAAAGTGTATTTCCAATGACCTCGAAGTGCCAGCCAGTGCCGAAATCGTCCTGGAAGGGTATATCGATCCTGGTGAGATGGCGCCGGAAGGGCCGTATGGTGACCACACAGGTTACTATAATGAAGTCGATAGTTTCCCGGTGTTTACCGTGACGCATATTACCCAGCGTGAAGATGCGATTTACCATTCCACCTATACCGGGCGTCCGCCAGATGAGCCCGCGGTACTGGGCGTGGCGTTGAACGAAGTGTTTGTACCGATTCTGCAAAAACAGTTCCCGGAAATTGTCGATTTTTACCTGCCGCCGGAAGGCTGTTCTTATCGTCTGGCGGTAGTGACGATCAAAAAACAGTACGCCGGACACGCGAAGCGCGTCATGATGGGCGTCTGGTCGTTCTTACGCCAGTTTATGTACACTAAATTTGTGATCGTTTGCGATGATGACGTCAACGCACGCGACTGGAACGATGTGATTTGGGCGATTACCACCCGTATGGACCCGGCGCGGGATACTGTTCTGGTAGAAAATACGCCTATTGATTATCTGGATTTTGCCTCGCCTGTCTCCGGGCTGGGTTCAAAAATGGGGCTGGATGCCACGAATAAATGGCCGGGGGAAACCCAGCGTGAATGGGGACGTCCCATCAAAAAAGATCCAGATGTTGTCGCGCATATTGACGCCATCTGGGATGAACTGGCTATTTTTAACAACGGTAAAAGCGCCTGATGCGCGTTTGTTTTGCCCTATTTATCGATCCGACAGAGAAAGCGCATGACAACCTTAAGCTGTAAAGTGACCTCGGTAGAAGCTATCACGGATACCGTATATCGTGTCCGCATCGTGCCAGACGCGGCCTTTTCTTTTCGTGCTGGTCAGTATTTGATGGTAGTGATGGATGAGCGCGACAAACGTCCGTTCTCAATGGCCTCGACGCCGGATGAAAAAGGGTTTATCGAGCTGCATATTGGCGCTTCTGAAATCAACCTTTACGCGAAAGCAGTCATGGACCGCATCCTCAAAGATCATCAAATCGTGGTCGACATTCCCCACGGAGAAGCGTGGCTGCGCGATGATGAAGAGCGTCCGATGATTTTGATTGCGGGCGGCACCGGGTTCTCTTATGCCCGCTCGATTTTGCTGACAGCGTTGGCGCGTAACCCAAACCGTGATATCACCATTTACTGGGGCGGGCGTGAAGAGCAGCATCTGTATGATCTCTGCGAGCTTGAGGCGCTTTCGTTAAAGCACCCTAGTCTGCAAGTGGTGCCGGTGGTTGAACAACCGGAAGCAGGCTGGCGTGGGCGTACTGGTACCGTGTTAACGGCGGTATTGCAGGATCATGGTACGCTGGCAGAGCATGATATCTATATTGCCGGACGTTTTGAGATGGCGAAAATTGCCCGTGACCTGTTTTGTAGTGAGCGTAATGCGCGGGAAGATCGCCTGTTTGGCGATGCGTTTGCATTTATCTGAGATATAAAAAACCCGCCCCTGACAGGCGGGAAGAACGGCAACTAAAACTTTATTCAGTGGCATTTAGATCTATGTCGCATCCGGCAAGTGGTTAAACCCGCTCAAACACCGTCGCAATACCCTGACCCAGACCGATACACATCGTCGCCAGACCAAACTGAACGTCTTTGCGTTCCATCAGATTCAGCAGCGTGGTGCTGATACGCGCACCGGAACAACCCAGCGGATGACCCAGCGCGATCGCACCACCATTGAGGTTGATCTTCTCGTCAATCTGCTCCATTAGCCCGAGATCTTTAATGCACGGCAGGATCTGCGCGGCAAAGGCTTCGTTCATCTCAAACACGCCGATATCGCTGGCAGAAAGCCCCGCTTTTTTCAGCGCCAGCTTCGAGGCCGGAACCGGGCCGTAACCCATAATCGATGGGTCACAACCAACGACCGCCATCGAACGCACACGAGCGCGCGGCTTAAGACCTAATTCATGGGCGCGGCTTTCACTCATCACCAGCATGGCAGCTGCGCCATCGGAAAGTGCAGAAGATGTGCCCGCCGTTACCGTACCGTTTACTGGATCAAACGCCGGACGCAGCGTGGCGAGGGCTTCCACGGTGGTTTCCGGGCGAATCACTTCGTCGTAATTAAACTGCTTCAGGACGCCGTCGGCATCGTGACCACCAGTTGGGATGATTTCATTTTTAAATGCGGCCGACTGCGTGGCGGCCCAGGTGCGGGCGTGTGACCGCGCGGCAAAGACATCCTGCATTTCACGGCTGATACCGTGCATACGCGCCAGCATTTCTGCCGTTAAGCCCATCATGCCCGCCGCTTTGGCGACATTGCGGCTCAGGCCGGGGTGAAAATCGACGCCGTGACTCATCGGCACATGGCCCATATGCTCCACGCCGCCAACCAGACATGCCTGCGCATCGCCAGTCATGATCATTCGTGCTGCGTCATGCAGTGCCTGCATGGATGAACCACACAAGCGATTGACGGTAACCGCCGGGACAGAGTGCGGCACTTCTGCCAGCAGCGCCGCGTTACGGGCGATGTTAAAACCCTGCTCCAGCGTCTGTTGCACACAACCCCAGTAAATATCGTCGAGGGCCGCCGCTTCCAGCGCCGGGTTACGCGCCAGCAGGCTACGCATTAAATGAGCGGAGAGATCTTCCGCACGCACGTTACGAAAAGCACCGCCCTTCGAACGGCCCATCGGGGTGCGAATTGCATCGACAATGACAACCTGTTCCATTGTGACTCCTTAAGCCGTTTTCAGGTCGCCAACCGGACGGGCTGGCTCAACCGGAGGATAGTACGGTTCGTTATGACGCGCTTTATTACGCAGACCTTCCGGCACTTCATACAGCGGGCCGAGGTGCTGATATTGCTGTGCCATATCGAGGTATTTTGCGCTACCGAGGGTGTCCAGCCAGCGGAACGCGCCGCCGTGGAACGGAGGGAAGCCCAGGCCGTAGACCAGCGCCATATCCGCTTCCGCCGGAGTGGCGATAATGCCCTCTTCCAGACAGCGCACCACTTCGTTGACCATCGGGATCATCATGCGGGCGATAATCTCTTCTTCGCTGAAATCGCGCTTCGGTTGGCTCACTTCTGCCAGCAGGTCTTCAACGGCGGCGTCTTCTTCTTTCTTCGGCTTACCTTTGCTGTCTTCTTTATAACGCCAGAAACCGAGGCCGTTCTTCTGACCAAAGCGGTTGGCATCAAACAGCGCGTCGATGGCATCGCGGTAATCTTTCTGCATCCGCTGCGGGAAGCCTGCTGCCATGACAGCCTGAGCGTGATGCGCGGTATCAATGCCCACAACGTCCAGCAGATATGCCGGGCCCATCGGTCAGCCAAACTGTTTTTCCATCACTTTGTCGATCTTGCGGAAATCCGCGCCGTCGCGCAGCAGCTGGCTGAAACCGGCGAAATACGGGAACAGCACGCGGTTAACAAAGAAGCCGGGGCAGTCGTTAACCACAATCGGCGTCTTGCCCATCTTGCTCGCCCAGGCGACAACTTTCGCGATGGTTTCGTCGGAGCTTTTCTCGCCGCGAATAATTTCTACCAACGGCATTCGGTGGACCGGGTTAAAGAAGTGCATCCCGCAGAAGTTTTCCGGGCGTTCCAGCGCGTTGGCCAGTTCGCTGATAGGAATGGTTGAAGTGTTAGACGCCAGCACGGTATCCTGGCGTACTTTTTGTTCGGTTTCTGCCAGTACGGCTTTTTTCACTTTCGGGTTTTCAACAACCGCTTCTACCACAATATCCACGCGGTCAAATCCGGCGTAGTCGAGCGTTGGGTGGATCGTGGAGATCACGCCAGCCAGTTTCAGACCATCGATCTTGCCGCGCTCAAGCTGCTTGTTCAGCAGTTTCGCGGCTTCGGTCATGCCGAGGGTTAACGACTTGTCGTTGATATCTTTCATGACAACCGGCACGCCTTTCCACGCGGACTGGTAAGCGATACCGCCACCCATGATGCCTGCGCCCAGCACAGCAGCCTGTTTCGGGGTTTCAACGTCTTTGGTGAGTTTCTTCGCTTTGCCTTTTACATATTGATCGTTAAGGAAAATGCCGACCAGTGCGCGAGCTTCGTTGGTATGCGCCAGCGGGACAAAACTTTTGTTTTCCAGATTTAAGACTTCTTCACGACCAAAACGGGCCGCAGCTTCAATGGTTTTTACTGCGGTGATGGGGGCCGGATAATGTTTCCCCGCCGTTTGCGCGACCATTCCTTTAGCGATGGTGAAGCTCATGGTGGCTTCAATCTTGCTCAGTTTTAGCGGTTCCAGCTTCGGCTGACGTTTCGCTTTCCAGTCGAGGTCGCCGTTAATGGCCTGGCGTAAAATCGCCATCGCCCCTTCAATCAGTTTTTCTGCTTTGACTACGCCATCCACCAGACCGATTTTCAGCGCCTGATCCGCGCCGACATCTTTACCGGCGGCAATGATTTCCAGTGCACTGTCAGCGCCCAGCATACGTGGCATACGTACAGAACCGCCAAAGCCCGGCATGATGCCCAGTTTGGTTTCCGGCAGACCGATGCGCAGATCCGGCGTCGCCAGACGATAATCGGTCGCCAGCACGCATTCGCAGCCACCACCCAGCGCATAGCCGTTGACGGCAGCAATGGTCGGCACCGGCAGATCTTCCAGGCGATTAAACACGCTATTGGCAAAGTGCAGCCACTGACTTAACTGTTCTTCAGGAACGAGGAACAGGGACAAAAATTCGGTGATATCAGCACCGACGATAAAGGCTGCTTTGTTCGAACGCAGCAGCAGCCCTTTTAGATCTGATTGCTGTTCCAGCACGCCGATGGCCTCGCCGAGGCTGGCGACGGTCGCAGTGTCGAGTTTATTAACTGAACCTGGGGCATCAAATACCAGTTCGGCAATGCCATCTTCCAGCCAGTCAAGGTACAGGGTGTCGCCTTTGTAAAGCATGTCAGCCTCCTGAATCCGCAAGGTGATCTGGTCGTACCAGATGCATCGGAGTGTGTGTTTTGTGTTAAAAATATGCAAATAAAAGATTAAAGAAATGCCGATCTGATCACGCTCGGCAGAAATCACGCTCTGGATGAACGATGTGCTAAGATGCGGAGACTTAAGGTCAAAAAAACAGAAGGGTAAAAAATGGAATCACTGGCCTCGCTCTATAAAAATCATATAGCTACCTTACAAGAACGGACTCGCGATGCGCTGGCGCGCTTCAAGCTGGATGCATTACTTATTCACTCCGGCGAGCTGTTCAACGTTTTTCTCGACGATCATCCCTATCCGTTTAAAGTGAACCCGCAATTCAAAGCGTGGGTGCCGGTAACTCAGGTGCCAAACTGCTGGTTGCTGGTGGATGGCGTGAACAAGCCGAAACTGTGGTTCTATCTGCCGGTTGATTACTGGCACAACGTCGAACCGCTGCCGACCTCCTTCTGGACTGAAGATATGGAAGTGATCGCGCTGGCGAAAGCCGATGGCATTGGTAGCCTGCTGCCTGCTGCGCGCGGCAATATCGGTTATATCGGTCCGGTGCCGGAACGTGCGCTGCAACTGGGTATTGAGGCCAGCAACATCAACCCGAAAGGGGTGATCGACTACCTGCATTATTACCGCTCCTTCAAAACCGAGTACGAACTGGCCTGTATGCGTGAAGCGCAGAAAATGGCGGTCAATGGTCATCGTGCGGCAGAAGAAGCGTTCCGTTCTGGCATGAGCGAGTTCGATATCAATATTGCCTATCTGACCGCGACCGGTCATCGTGATACCGACGTACCTTACAGCAACATTGTGGCGCTTAACGAACACGCTGCGGTGTTGCATTACACCAAACTGGACCACCAGGCACCGGAAGAGATGCGCAGCTTCCTGCTGGATGCCGGGGCCGAATATAACGGCTATGCGGCTGACCTGACCCGTACCTGGTCGGCAAAAAGCGACAACGACTACGCACAGCTGGTGAAAGACGTAAATGATGAACAACTGGCGCTGATCGCCACCATGAAAGCAGGCGTCAGCTATGTGGATTACCACATCCAGTTCCATCAGCGCATCGCCAAACTGCTGCGTAAACATCAAATCATCACCGATATGAGTGAAGAAGCGATGGTCGAAAACGATCTCACCGGACCGTTTATGCCGCACGGTATTGGCCATCCGCTGGGCCTGCAGGTGCATGACGTCGCCGGTTTTATGCAGGATGATAGCGGTACACACCTCGCGGCACCGGCAAAATATCCGTACCTGCGCTGCACCCGTATTCTCCAGCCGGGCATGGTGTTAACCATCGAACCGGGTATCTACTTCATTGAATCGCTTCTGGCACCGTGGCGTGAAGGGCAGTTCAGCAAGCACTTCAACTGGCAGAAAATTGAAGCACTGAAACCGTTCGGCGGCATTCGTATCGAAGACAACGTGGTGATCCACGAAAACAACGTGGAAAACATGACCCGGGATCTGAAACTGGCGTGATGGAAAGCTGGTTAATTCCTGCGGCACCGGTCACGGTCGTTGAAGAGATCAAAAAGAGCCGCTTCATAACGATGTTGGCGCATACCGATGGCGTTGAGGCGGCGAAAGCGTTTGTTGAATCGGTGCGGGCAGAACACCCCGATGCCCGCCACCATTGCGTGGCGTGGGTGGCGGGTGCGCCGGATGATTCTCAACAGCTGGGTTTCTCTGACGACGGGGAGCCGGCGGGAACGGCAGGTAAACCGATGCTCGCCCAGCTAATGGGCAGCGGCGTCGGGGAAATTACCGCTGTGGTAGTGCGCTACTACGGCGGCATATTGCTTGGCACCGGTGGGTTAGTGAAAGCGTATGGCGGCGGCGTGAATCAGGCGCTGCGCCAGCTAACGACCCAACGCAAGACGCCATTAACCGAATATACTTTGCAATGTGAATATAGTCAGTTAACCGGCATTGAAGCGTTGCTGGGGCAGTGTGACGGCAAAATTATCAACAGTGATTATCAGGCATTCGTTCTGCTGCGGGTGGCGCTTCCGGCGGCGAAAGTGGCTGAATTTTCCGCAAAGCTGGCGGATTTTAGCCGTGGTTCATTGCAATTGTTAGCGATTGAAGAATAATCCCCACTTCGTTTTGCAGAACTAAGGAAGCGGCAGAGATGCATTTTCGCGCCATTACCCGAATCGTTGGACTACTGGTCATCTTATTTTCAGGGACCATGATTATCCCTGGGCTGGTAGCACTCATCTACCGGGATGGAGCGGGCCGCGCTTTTACCCAGACCTTTTTTGTCGCCCTCGCCATTGGCTCTATGCTGTGGTGGCCGAACCGCAAAGAGAAGGGCGAACTGAAATCCCGTGAGGGATTTCTGATAGTGGTGCTGTTTTGGACCGTGCTGGGTAGTGGCGGTGCGCTCCCTTTTATCTTCTCGGAAAGCCCGAACCTCACGATTACCGATGCGTTTTTTGAATCTTTCTCTGGCCTGACCACCACCGGGGCCACTACGCTGGTGGGGCTGGATTCGCTCCCTCATGCCATCCTCTTTTATCGCCAGATGCTGCAATGGTTTGGCGGGATGGGGATCATCGTGTTAGCGGTTGCGATACTGCCTATCCTCGGCGTGGGTGGGATGCAGCTCTATCGCGCAGAAATGCCCGGCCCGCTGAAAGATAACAAAATGCGCCCGCGAATTGCGGAAACGGCGAAAACTCTGTGGTTGATTTATGTCTTGCTGACCGTCGCCTGTGCGCTGGCGTTGTGGTTTGCCGGAATGGATGCCTTTGATGCCATCGGCCATAGCTTTGCGACTATCGCTATTGGCGGCTTCTCGACACATGATGCCAGTATCGGTTATTTCGACAGTCCGACTATTAACACTATCATTGCTATCTTCCTGCTGATCTCCGGCTGTAACTACGGTCTGCACTTTTCACTGTTAAGTGGGCGTAGTCTGAAGGTTTATTGGCGCGATCCGGAATTTCGCATGTTTATCGGCGTACAGTTTACGCTGGTGGTTATTTGTACACTCGTACTGTGGTTTCATAATGTCTACAGTTCGGCGCTGATGACAATTAACCAGGCGTTTTTCCAGGTGGTATCGATGGCGACAACCGCCGGGTTTACGACTGACAGCATTGCCCGCTGGCCGCTCTTTTTGCCGGTACTGCTTTTATGTTCAGCTTTTATCGGCGGTTGCGCCGGGTCAACGGGCGGTGGCCTGAAAGTGATCCGCATCCTGCTGCTGTTTAAGCAGGGGAACCGTGAGCTGAAACGACTGGTGCATCCGAACGCCGTCTATAGCATTAAGCTGGGGAATCGCGCACTGCCGGAACGTATCCTCGAAGCCGTTTGGGGATTTTTCTCCGCCTATGCATTGGTGTTTATTGTCAGTATGCTGGCGATTATCGCCACGGGCGTGGATGATTTTTCTGCCTTTGCCTCAGTTGTTGCGACATTGAATAACCTGGGGCCAGGGCTTGGCGTGGTTGCTGATAACTTTACCAGTATGAACCCGGTGGCTAAATGGATCCTGATTGCCAACATGCTGTTTGGTCGTCTCGAGGTCTTTACATTGCTGGTGCTCTTTACCCCGACTTTCTGGCGTGAATGATGGAGTAATACGTGAAAACATTAATTCTTTTCTCAACAAGGGACGGACAAACGCGCGAGATTGCCTCCTACCTGGCTTCGGAACTGAAAGAACTGGGGATCCAGACGGATGTCGCCAATGTGCACCGCATTGAAGAACCACAATGGGAAAACTATGACCGTGTGGTCATTGGTGCTTCTATTCGCTATGGTCACTACCACTCTGCGTTCCAGGAATTTGTCAAAAAACATGCGACGCGACTGAATTCGATGCCGAGCGCCTTTTATTCCGTAAACCTGGTGGCGCGCAAACCGGAGAAGCGTACTCCACAGACCAACAGCTACGCGCGGAAGTTTCTGATGAACTCGCAATGGCGTCCCGATCGCTGCGCGGTCATTGCCGGGGCGCTGCGTTACCCACGTTATCGCTGGTACGACCGTTTTATGCTCAAGCTGATTATGAAGATGTCAGGCGGTGAAACGGATACGCGCAAAGAAGTTGTCTATACCGATTGGGAGCAGGTGGCGAATTTCGCCCGAGAAATCGCCCATTTAACCGACAAACCGACGCTGAAATAAGCATAAAGAATAAAAAATGCGCGGTCAGAAAATTATTTTAAATTTCCTCTTGTCAGGCCGGAATAACTCCCTATAATGCGCCACCACTGACACGGAACAACGGCAAACACGCCGCCGGGTCAGCGGGGTTCTCCTGAGAATTCCGACAGAGAAAGCAAAAATAAATGCTTGACTCTGTAGCGGGAAAGTGTATTATGCAAACCCCGCGCCGCTGAGAAAAAGCGAAGCGGCACTGCTCTTTAACAATTTATT